>CAMVAV010000004.1 GCA_947165595.1 uncultured Clostridia bacterium
GCCCGCAGTCGCAGGACCTGATGCGCCGCTTCCGTGAGGCGGGCGTCAACATGGAATGCCTCGACAGGCCCACGGACGACAGCTTCCAGGGCATGACCTTCGTGCTGACGGGGACGCTGACGCGCTTTACGCGGGAGGAGGCGGCGGAGATGATCCGTTCGCGCGGCGGCAAGGCAAGCGGCTCGGTGTCGAAAAAGACCACCTACGTCGTCGCGGGCGAGGCAGCCGGCTCCAAGCTCGCCAAGGCGCAGGAGCTGGGCATCCCCGTGCTCGGTGAGGACGAATTTCTCGCCATGCTGGGCGAAGCTGCCGCGCCGGAGCAGGGGGACGGGCAGATCAGTCTGCTGTAGGACGCGGCGGCAAGGGAAAATGACGCAAAAACACGCGGAAATGCGAAAATAAAGCTTGACAGAAGCGGTAAAGCGTGCTATACTTCCATCTGTTCCGAGTGGTTTGGGGGTTTAGCTCAGCTGGGAGAGCGCTTGACTGGCAGTCAAGAGGTCAGCGGTTCGATCCCGCTAATCTCCACCAAAATGATAGAAAAGTTCCGAGATTTGAAAGAATTTCGGAACTTTTCTTTTGTGTTTATGGATGATAACCGGACTTGACAGCCGGTTTCTTCCCTTTCTGACGGTTCGGAATTCCGGATGACGGTAAAGCGCTCCGGGAGGCTTTCGCGACTTATACTGAAATTTATTAAAACGATTGAAAATCGTTTTATAGCCGCGCAGCGGCGTTAAATTTCGCATGAGACGTGTTTTGCGCCTTTGGCGCAAAACCAGCGTGCGCAGCACGCGCCTTTCAAATTAAATCTTTTAATTTGAAAGTAGTATTACAGCCCGAACTGCTCCAAAAGCGCCGCATCCGCGCCGCGCGCAGCGGAGAGCGCGCGAAAGAACGCGCCGCTCGGCTTGACCGTGCGCTTTTGCGTCTCCGGCTCCACGCGGACGAGACCGAGCCGCCGCGACGCGCCGTCGAGCCACTCAAAGCCGTCCAGCAGAGGCGCGCAGAAAACGCGCTCGATGGGGAGGCCGCTCTGGGAAAGGGCGGAGAGGTATTCCGCGAGCACCGGGCAGCGTTCCGCGTCCTCCACGCCGGAGAGCGTGACGCGGACGGGCAGCGGAGCGAGCGCGTGCAGCCTTTCCAGCAGGGAGAGCAGCGCCCCGGGATTTCCGAGACCGCGGCGCTTTGCGAACGGAGTGAGGTCGAGCGGCTCCCGGACCGCTTGCCGTCCGTACCAGTCGACGGCGAGAAAGTCGCAGTATTGACCGGGCTTCAGGTACCGATTGTACTTCATCGGCAGGCGGGTCTGCCCAAGGCAAAAAGCGCGGAACGCCGCGTCCAGGGTGCGCTCCGCCGCGGAGCAGAGCAGCCTTTGCACGCTCTTGCCCGCTGCGGGGGAGAAAGCCTGAGCGCGAAAGGACACGCCGACGGGACAGGGCGGAAGCTCCATTGCCTCGTGCAGCTGATGCAGCAGCCCGTACGCCAGGACATGACATTGCGCCATGTGCGTCAAAACGCGAAAGCAGGCGGAGGGATCGTTCCTGCCCGGCGGGTAGTCGCCGCCGAGATAGCCGCCGACCGCATAGGCATCCGGCTCCGCAAAGGTGAGATACCCGTCGCACAGTCCGCCGAGAGCCGCGGCGGCATGCTCCGCGAACGAGAGCCAGCAGGCAAGGTTTTCCTCCCGCTCAAACCCGCCGCGTTCCTCGAACCACGCGGGATTTGTGAAGTGATGCAGCACCAGCGTCGTACGGATGCCGGCGTCCCGGAGCGCGGAAAGCTCCGCGCGGTAGCGCGCGAGCTCGGCTTCATCGAAGGAATCCTCCTCCGGCTCCACGCGCGTCCAGTCTATGCCGAGGCGCACGGCTTCAACGCCCAGAGAGGCCGCGAGCGCAGCGTCGTCCCGCCAGTGCTCCGCGTGCTGCGCGGCAACGGCGGGGGAGGCGTGGTCCCGGATGTAGCCGAGGCCCCACCAGTAGACCCAGCTGCTCTCCAGCTCGCCGCCCTCGCACTGCGTGGCGTCGAGCGCCGCGCCGATCCGCATAGTATCCCTGATCGTAAAAGGCTCCATGATCCGATGCTCCCGTTGTCTGTTTTTGCTTTCGCCGGTTTGGGAGGCGCCGCAAGCGTACTCCCCTTGTAGAGATTATAGAGGCGAGGCTGTTGTTCGTCAAGGTAGAATACTCCCCGCGTCCGCTTCATAGGATGAAGCAACGAAGCAAAAGGGGAACGATGAACAGATGGAAGTCAGCCGGAACTATGTGGAGCTTTGGGGGATCGCGGCAGCGGAGCCTGCCTATTCGCATGAAAACCACGCGCAGCGGTTTTACAAATTCCCACTGCGCGTCGACCGTTTGTCGGGGCAGGCAGACGTGCCGGTCATCGTCGCCAGCGAGAGCCTGCTGCGAAAGCTTCCCGTTTCAAAGGGGCAGCCGCTGCGCGTTACCGGACAGCTGCGCTCCTTCAACAATAAGAGCGGACAGGGCAGCCGCCTTGTGATCACCGTGCTTGCGCAGGGGCTTGCCGAGAGCGACGGCAGCTTTTTCAACCGCATTGCGCTTACGGGCGTTTTGTGCAAGCAGCCGTCTCTGCGCCGCACGCCGCTCGGCAGAAGCATTTGCGATATCATCCTCGCCGTCAATCGTCATTACGGCCGCGCGGACTATCTGCCGTGCATCGCCTGGGGGCAGGTCGCCGGAGAGGTATCCCGTATGGCGGTGGGGGACCGCCTTTCGCTGGAGGGGCGGGTACAGAGCCGTACCTACACGAAGATGCTGGACAGCGGACCGGTGGAGCGCGTCGCGTTTGAGGTGTCCGTCATGCAGCTGACGGAGGAGAGCGAGCCCTGACCGGCAGCCTTCCGATCCGATGGGTTTTTCTTGTTTTTTGCGGCGCGAAGGCATAGTTCGTCTCACTTTTGCGTAGGCTATGTCCGGGTGATTGAAATGAAAAAGACCTGGAAAACCTATGCGCTCTGGATCGGGATCGCGGAGGCGGTCGGCGCGCTGGCCGGCATTCTGACGCGGGACGGAACGAGACTCTACGCCGTGTCCGTTCTCAAGCCGCCGCTGTCTCCGCCCGCCGTCGTCTTTCCGATCGTGTGGGGAATTCTGTTCGCACTGATGGGGATCGGCGCCGCGCGCGTGTCCCTGACGCCGGACTCCGCGCTCCGCAGCCGGGGACTGCGCCTGTTTTTGCTCCAGCTTGCGTTCAACTTTGTCTGGAGCTTTCTGTTCTTCAGCTTTGAGGCGTATGCCCTCGCGTTTGTCTGGCTGGTGATCCTGTGGGTGCTGATTCTGATGATGACCCTGACCTTCGGCAGGGTCGACCGTTCCGCCGCGCTGCTGCAGATCCCCTATCTTCTTTGGGTTGCCTTTGCCGGGTATCTGAACCTCGGCGTCTGGCTGCTGAACAAGTAGAAAAAAGAAAAGATAAAGCGTTCTATACGCGCTGACGCGCGGCCTCCCAGCCTTCGCCCGGCCGCCGGCTTTCTCTTTATGGGACTGTTTTCAGTCCCATTTTATTATTTATTCAAAGAGGTCTTGATCGTGCGCTTCTCCGGGAAATATAACTTGCGAAACGCGCTTGCTTCGGATATAATATAAGTGTTGGAGTTTGCGCCGATGCGGAAGGAGGGAAGCCGATGAGTACGGTCATCGCGTCCGTCGACCCCGGAAGCCCCGCGGAGCGGGCGGGCATCCGCACGGGCGAAAGACTGCTGCGGCTCAACGGGCACGAGATCGTCGACGTGCTGGATTACCGCTTCTTCTGCTACGATCCCTCGCTCCGGGTCGAGCTCGCCGCCCCGGACGGGACGGTGCGGCGATTGCGCGTAAAGAAGGACGAGGGGGAGGACCTGGGACTCAATTTCGACACCTACCTCATGGACGAGCCGCGCCCCTGCTCCAACCACTGCGTGTTCTGCTTCGTTGATCAGATGCCGCCGGGGATGCGCGACACGCTCTACTTTAAGGACGACGACGCGCGGCTCTCGTTTCTCATGGGGAACTACATCACGCTGACCAACCTCTCCGAGCGGGAAGCGCAGCGCATCATCGACCTGCGCATCAGCCCCATCAACGTCTCGGTGCAGGCGACGGAGCCGCAGCTCCGGCGGACGCTTCTCGGCAACAGGGACGCGGACAAGAGCCTCGAGTATATGCGCGCCTTCGGCAAAGCGGGGATCGAGATGAACGGGCAGATCGTCGTCTGTCCCGGCTGGAACGACGGAGAGCATCTGCGCCGCACCATGGAGGACCTGATGGAGATCGGCTTTCACTCCTGCTCCGTCGTGCCGGTGGGCCTGACAAAGTACCGTCACGGGCTTGCCAAGGTGCCGCCGGTGGACGAAAAGAAGGCGGCGGAGATCATCGACACCGTGGACGAGTACGGCGCGAGGTGTCTGAAGCGCTTCGGCACGCGGATGTTCTTCTGCGCGGACGAGCTGTACCTCAAGGCGGGGCGGCCGCTGCCGGACGAGGATTATTACGAGGACTACCAGCAGCTCGACAACGGCGTCGGGATGCTGCGCAGCACGACAAACGAGTTTCTGGACGCGCTCGCGGACGTGGAGGATGGCGGGGCGGACAGCTTTACGATCGCGACGGGCGTCGCGGCGGCGCCGTTCATCGAGCGGCTGGTGAGCGCCGCGCGGGAGCGGTTCCCGGCACTGCGGGGAGAGGTCGCCGCCGTCGTCAACGATTTCTTCGGGCACAGCATCACCGTCTCCGGGCTCGTGACGGGACAGGACATCATCCGCCAGCTGAAGGAACGGGACTGGCTCGGCACGCGCATCATCATTCCCGCGAACATGCTGCGCCACGGCGAGGGCGTGTTCCTCGACGATGTGACGCTGGAGCAGGTCTCGCGGGCGCTCGGCCGCCCCGTCGAGGTCTCCGAAACGGACGGTTATTCTCTGGCGGATGTAATTTTTCGGAAGGGGGAGGATACCCTGTGAAACCCTTGGTTGCCATTGTCGGCAGGCCGAACGTCGGCAAGTCGATGCTCTTCAACAAGCTCATCGGGCAGCGCCTTGCCATCGTGGAGGACACGCCCGGCGTGACCCGCGACCGCATCTACGGCGAGTGCGAGTGGGCGGGCCGCCGCTTCATGCTCGTCGACACCGGCGGCATCGAGCCGCGCAGCGACGATCAGATCCTGAGCTTTATGCGCGAGCAGGCGCAGATCGCCATTGACCACGCCGACGTCATCATCTTTCTCACCGACGTCAGGACGGGGCTGACCGCCAACGATCAGGACGTGGCGGAGCTGCTGCTCAAATCCGGCAAGCCCATCGTGCTGGCGGTGAACAAGATGGACTCCACCGGCGCGCCCGATCCGGATTACTATGAGTTCTACAACCTCGGGCTGGGCGACCCCATCGCGGTCTCGGCGGTGCACGGGCACGGCACGGGGGACCTTCTCGACGAGTGCATCAGGCACTTCCCGCCCGAGTCGGAGGAGGAAGAGGAGGACGACGCGATCAAGGTCGCCGTCATCGGCAAGCCCAACGTGGGCAAGTCGTCCCTCGTGAACCGCATTCTGGGGCAGGAGCGCGTCATCGTCAGCGACGTCGCCGGCACGACGCGCGACGCCATCGACAGCCGCTTTGAGAACGAGACGGGCAAATACGTCTTTATCGACACCGCCGGGATGCGCAAGAAATCGAAGGTGGACGAGAGCATCGAGCGCTACAGCGTGCTGCGCGCGACGATGGCGATCGACCGCGCGGACGTCTGCCTCATCATGATCGACGCCACCGAGGGGGTCACGGAGCAGGACACCAAGGTCGCCGGCCTCGCCCACGAGGCGGGGAAGGCGTGCATCATCGTCGTGAACAAGTGGGACCTGGTCGAAAAGGACGGCAAGACCATGGACCGGATGCGCGAGGACATCCGCCGCGACCTCGCCTATATGACCTACGCGCCGGTGCTGTTTATCTCGGCGGCGACGGGGCAGCGCGTGCCGCGGCTCTTCGAGCTCATCAACTATGTGTACGAGCAGTCCTGCACCCGCATCACGACGGGCATGCTCAACAACGTGCTCGAGGACGCGCAGACCCGCGTGCAGCCGCCCACGGACAAGGGCAGACGCCTCAAGATCTACTATATGACGCAGGTGGGCGTGAAGCCGCCGCACTTCGTCGTGTTCTGCAACGATATGCGCCTGTTCCACTTCTCCTACCGGCGCTATCTTGAGAACTGCATCCGCGGCGTGTTCGGGCTGGAGGGCACGCCTGTCGTCCTGACCGTGCGCGAGCGCGGGGAAAAGGAGGGGTGAGGCAATGCTGAGCGGGCATCCGGGTGTGTGGGCGGCGCTGGCGCTTCTGGGCTATCTGCTCGGCTGCGCCAACGGCGCGATCCTGACGTCCAGGGTCTTCTATCATGACGACGTGCGCAGGCACGGCAGCGGCAACGCCGGGCTGACGAACTTCTACCGCAATTACGGCGCGAAGCATGTGCTCGCCGTCATCGCGGTGGACATGCTCAAGGCGGTGATCGCCGTGGAGCTGGGCGACTGGCTTCTCGGCGGGGCGCTGGGTAAATACTACATGGGCTTTTTCTGCATGCTGGGGCACATGTTCCCCGTGACCTATCAGTTCAAGGGCGGAAAGGGCATCCTCAGCAGCGGGACGCTTTTGCTCTGCCTGGACTGGCGCGTGGCGCTGGCGGGCTGGGGCGCGTTTCTGGTGCTGGCGGTGCTGACGCGCTACGTTTCGCTCGGCAGCATCGCGGCGGCGGCGAGCCTGCCGGTCTCGACCTTCTTCGTCTATCGCGGCGCGGAGAGCTTTGTGTGGATACTGCTCTTCGGCACGCTGATCGGCGGCATGGTGATCTGGGCGCACCGCGCAAACATCCGGCGGCTCTTGAACGGCACGGAGAGTAAATTCCAATTCCACAAGGCCGATAAGGGGGAAAAGACGTGAATGCGACGGTGCTGGGCAGCGGCGGCTGGGGGACGGCGCTCGCCATACTGCTGCACGACAACGGACATGCCGTGACGCTTTGGTCGCACGATCCGAAAAAGGCGATACAGCTCGAGACGACAAGGAAGAATCCTTTACTGGACGGCGTTATGCTTCCGGCGGGTATCCATGCGACCAATGACCTCGGAGCGCTCAAAGACGCGGAGCTGGTCGTCTTCGCGTCCCCGTCCTTCGCCCTGCGGGAGACGGCGCGCAAAGCCGCGCCGCAGCTTCCTTCGGATGCGCTGCTCGTCTCGGTGACAAAGGGCATCGAGCCGGGGACGCACCTGCGCATGTCGCAGCTCGTGCGCGAGGAAACGGGCGGGCGGAACGCGCTCGCCGTGCTCTCCGGCCCGTCCCACGCGGAGGAGGTCGCGCGGCGCATTCCGACCGGCTGCGTCGCGGCGTCGGAGTCGCAGACGACGGCGGAGGCGGTGCAGCGGGCGTTCATGAACGACGTGTTCCGCGTCTACACCCACGACGACGTGGTGGGCGTGGAGCTTTCCGGCGCGCTCAAAAACGTCGCGGCGCTGTGCTGCGGCATCGCGGACGGCTGCGGGCTGGGGGACAACGCCAAGGCGCTGCTCATGACCCGCGCGCTGACGGAGATGTCCCGCCTTGCGGAGAAGCTGGGCGGGCGCCGCGACACGCTGGCGGGGCTCGCCGGCGTGGGCGACCTGATCGTCACCTGCACGTCCATGCACTCGCGCAACCGCCGCGCCGGCATCCTGATCGGACAGGGGAAAAGCGCGGAGGAGGCGATGCGCGAGGTCGGCGCCGTGGTCGAGGGCTGGTACGCCTGCCGCAGCGCGAAGGAGCTGGCGGACGAGCTGAACGTCGACATGCCGATCTGCCGCGCGGTCTACGCCGTGCTGTTCGAGGGGGCGGACGTCGCCTCGGAGGTTTATGCCCTGATGCACCGGCAGCCCAAGCGGGAGATCGACAGCTGCTGGATATGAACAGACAAAAGAAGCCGGGGACGCAAGGCTCGCACATGAGCCGCGTCCCCGGATTTTTTGTGATTGGGTCAATCGGTCAGGTTGCCGCCGAGCAGCCTGAGATAGTCGTGATAGTAGTCGGACAGCCGCTTGCGCTCCTTTTGCAGCGTGCCGTTTTTCTCCCGTCCCGCCTTTTCCGCGTCCATGGACTCCGCCACGACGCGGCAGGCGTTGTTGTACTCGCGCGTCAGCTCGCGGATGCGGGCGCTCAACTGCTGCATGATCGCCATGACCATCGCGGGCTTTTCCTGAAACAGCGCGCCAAAGTCCTCGGAGGTGTAGACGCGCGCGCACAGCTTTTCCGTGGCGACGGCGGTGGTGGTGCGCGGCATCGCCTCGATCAGCTCCATCTCGCCGAAGTAACCGTCGCCGTTGAGCTCCTTGATGAGCACTTGCTCCTTCGTGCCGTAGTTCTGATAGAGCGCCACGGAGCCGTAGAGAATGTCGTACAGGCACATCTCGTACTGATTCTGCCGGTAGACGACCTCGCCCTTTTTGAATGTGCGTTCCTTCAATTCAGCCATGCGGTTTACCCCCGTTGCCGGTATGCTCAGCCCAGCGGCTTGATGTCGTCGAATTCGCCGCGCAGGGTCCCAAACGCGTCGGGAAGGCCGTCGACAGCCTCCAGCGTCCGGCTCAGCTCCTCCCGGACGTTTTCACAGGTCGATTGCAGCCGCGTCATCACCGACTCGCACTGCGTGCGGCAGCCGTCCACCAGCTCCTGCATGCGCGCGCGGGTATCGCTTTCATAGCCGTCGGCACGTTCGCGGACCTCCGCTTCGTAGTCCTCCGCGCGCTTCCGGGCCTCCGCCTCGTAGCTGTCGGCGCGCTCGCGGACCTTCGCCTCATAGTCGTCCGCGCGGAGCGTGGCCTCCGACTCATAGTCGTCCGCGCGCTTGTGCGCCGCGATCTCCAGCTCCGCGAGCCCGGCCTTGGCTGCGTGGAACTCCTCCGCCTGCGAGCGGAGGGAATCGATCTCTCCGCGGAGCGTCTCTGCCTCCTTACGGAGCTTGTCGCGTTCGTCGGATACCAGCGAGAGCTGTGCGCGGATATCGCCCAGCTCCTCGACGGCGCTGGACAGCTCCGCCTTCAGGGAGTCCTGCTGCTCGAAGTTGTCGTGCATCGCGTCGGACAGACGGTCGCGCGCGCCGGAGGTGGACGCGAGATCGTTGCGAAGCTCTTCGTTTTCCTTTTTCAGCTTGTCCCTCGCCGCTTCCAGCTCCGCAATGCGTTTGTTGGCCTCGGCGGCGCTCTTTTCGATGTAGGCGACCACATCCTCGCGGCGAAAACCGCCGAAAAGGGAGCTTTTGAACACATGATTCTCCATAATCGACCCCATAACCTCCTGTTCGACATTCTAAAAGGTATGTTAGCACAAAGATGTGTCATTGACAAGGAAAAGTTGAACCCATATAATATAGGAAACCGCATCAGTGGGAGGGATGCCGATGGAAAAGGACAACCGGAGCAGAGAGCTGCGCGAGCGCTTCGAACGGCACGCGGACGAGCTCAAGTGGCTCTATATGGAGCTGTATCACGGGGACGAGAAGGCATACGAATATTTCACGGAGATGCTTTGCCGCATGTACGCGGCGCGGCCGGCCGCGCTGAGAAGGCTGGACCGCGAGCGGCTCGCCCGGCCGGACTGGTACAAGGGGCATGAGCTCGTCGGGATGCTGATGTACGTCTCCGCGTTCGCGGGGACGCTCAGGGGCGTGCGGAAAAAGCTGGATTACGTCGCCGACTGCGGCGTGAACTACCTGCACCTCATGCCGCTGCTGGAGAGCCCGGAGGGACGCAGCGACGGCGGCTATGCGGTGTCGGATTTCCGCACCGTGCAGCCGGAGCTCGGCACGATGGACGACCTTGCCGCGCTGGCGAAGGACTGCCACCGCCGCGGCATCGCGCTCTGCCTCGACTTTGTGATGAACCACACGAGCGAGGATCACGAGTGGGCAAGGCGCGCCAGGGCGGGGGAGAAGGCGTATCAGGACCGGTACTTCTTCTACGACGGCTGGGACGTGCCGAACGAGTTTGAAAAGACCGTTCCGCAGGTGTTTCCGCAGACCGCGCCGGGCAACTTCAGCTGGTGCGAGGAAGCAGGGAAGGTCGTGATGACCACCTTCTATCCCTACCAGTGGGACCTCAACTACGCCAATCCCGTCGTGTTCAACGACATGACGGAGAACATGCTCTACCTCTGCAACCAGGGCGTCGATATCGTACGGCTGGACGCGGTGCCCTACATCTGGAAGACGCTGGGCACCACCTGCCGCAACCTGCCGCAGGTGCATACGCTCGTGCGCATCATGCGCATGGTGTGCGAGATCGTCTGCCCCGGCACGCTGCTGCTGGGCGAGGTCGTGATGGAGCCGAGCAAGGTCGTGCCCTACTTCGGCACGGTGGAGAAGCCGGAGTGCCACCTGCTCTACAACGTCACGACGATGGCGAGCACCTGGCACACGGTCGCGACCAAGGACACCCGCCTGCTGCGCCATCAGCTCTCCCAGGTGTTTTCCCTGCCGAAGCAGTACACCTTCCTCAACTACCTTCGGTGCCACGACGACATCGGCTGGGGGCTGGACTATGATTTCATCGGGCAGTACGGCGGACAGGAGATCCCGCACAAGAAGTTCCTCAACGACTACCTGACCGGCAAGTGGGAGGGGAGCCCCGCGCGCGGCGAGCTCTACAACGACGACCCCAGACTGGGCGACGCGCGGCTGTGCGGCACCACGGCGTCCCTCTGCGGGCTGGAGGCGGCGCGCTACGAGCGGGACGACTGCAAGATCGACTGGGCGCTTGGCATGGACCTGATGCTGCACGCCTACATGTTCACGCTCAGCGGCATCCCCGTGCTCTACAGCGGCGACGAGGTCGCGCAGGAGAACGACTACGCCTACCACGACGATCCCCTCAAGCGCGAGGACAGCCGCTGGCTCCACCGGGGCGACATGGACTGGGAAAAGGCGGAGCGGCGGCACGATCCGGAGAGCGTCGAGGGGCGGTTGTTCGACGGCATCCGAGCTCTGGAGAAGCTGCGCGGGGAGCATCCGGCGTTCGACGGCGCGGCGGAGGTCCGGCTGCTGGACACCGGGCACGACGGCGTGCTCGGCATCGAGCGCCGCTGCGGCGGCGAAAAGCTGCTGGCGTACTTCAACTTCGACTACTGCGAGCGCATCGTATGGACCGGGGAGGAAGCCCCGATGACCGACCTTTGGACGGGAAAGACGAAGCCCTGCGGCGCGCTGCCGCTGCCGTCCGGCGGTTTCCTGTGGCTGTCCCGTGCCACGGAAGCGGAATAACCGGGAAGGGAGGCGAGCTGCGATTCCATGAAGCTCATATTTCTCGATATTGACGGCACGCTGACCGAGCCGGGGACGAACGTCCCGCCGGAGAGCGCGCTGGAGGCGATCCGCCGCGCCCGCGGGGCGGGAAACAAGGTCCTGCTCTGCTCCGGACGCAACTACGCCATGCTCTCGCCGCTGCTCCGCTACGGCTTTGACGGCTATATCGCGAGCGCCGGCGGCTATGTCGTGTGCGACGGGCGCGTGCTCTACGACTGCCCGATGACGGACGAGCAGCGCGACCGGGTCATGCGCCTGCTGCACGAAAACGGCATTTACCGCACGGTGGAGGCGCTGGACGCCACCTACGGCGACGAAGGGATCGCGGATTTTCTCGGCGGGGTCGGCGGCGGGAACAGCGAGCTGATGCGCTGGCGCCGCGCCATCGAGGAGAATCTGAATATCCGCCCGATGCGCGAGTACGACGGACGCCCGCTCTACAAGGCGATCTTTATGTGCGAGCGGGAGGAGCAGCTTGCCGGCGTGCGCCGCGAGCTGGAGGCGGAGTTCAGCTTCGTCGTGCAGGACGCGTTCGGAGAGGGCTATCTCAACGGCGAGCTCATCAACCGTGCCTTTGACAAGGGGCGCGGCGTGCGGCTCGTCGCGGAAGCGCTGGGCGTGGAGCCGGCGGACACGGTCGGCTTCGGCGACAGCATGAACGACCTTGAGATGATCGAGACTGTCGGGCTCGGCGTCTGCATGGCGAACGGAAGCGAGGCGCTCAAGCGGCGCAGCGGCATGATCTGCCCCGCCGTGGGAGAGGACGGGCTTGCCAGGGCGTTCGACGAGCTGGGGCTTGTCGGAAAATAATGGAACACCTGTACATTTTTCTGTTTACAGAAAGGCTTTTTTTCGTTATAATTGATTTGCCGGTATCGACGCCGGCGTAAGCTCAACGGCCGGGCGGGTGCGAACGCCGCGCGGCACAGACACGGAAAAGGAGAAAAGCACTATGGCACTTGACTACCGTAAGTGCGCTGAAGAGATTTTTTCCCACCTCGGAGGAAGGGAAAACATCGTCAGCGCGGCACACTGTGCCACAAGACTTCGTCTGGTGATCGCGGACAACAGCAAGCTCGACAAGAAAGCGCTTGAAAACGTCGACGGCGTCAAGGGCATGTTCGAGTCGAACGGACAGCTCCAGCTCATCATCGGCACCGGCACGGTCAACAAGGTCTACGACGAGTTTCTCGCCGTCACCGGGATGACCGCCGCCACCAAGGATGAGGTCAAGGCTGCCGCCGCGGCGCAGGCTCCGCTCTGGCGGCGCATCCTCAAGGTGCCCGGCGACGTGTTCGTTCCCATCCTGCCCGCCATTGTGGCGAGCGGCCTGATGATGGGTATCGTCGAGGCGATCCCGAAGTTCTACGAGCCGTTCGGCAGCAGCGACTGGTTCTCGTTCCTCGACCTCGTGGCGAACACCGCGTTCGCGCTCCTGCCTGTTCTGGTGGCGATCTCCGCCGCGCGTGTGTTCGGCTGCAACATCTTCCTCGGCGCGGTCATGGGCCTCATGATGGTCCACCCGGCGCTCATCAACGCGTGGACCGTCGGCAACTACGCCGCGGGAGAAATACCGACGTGGCAACTGCTGTTTTTCAACGTCAAACAGGTCGGATATCAGGGACACGTGATCCCGGTGATCCTGGCGATACTCCTGATGTCGTACGTGGAAAAATGGCTGCACAGGCACGTGCCCGAAATGATCGACCTGTTCGTCACCCCGCTGTGCACGGTGCTCGTCACCTCGTTTTTGACCTTCACCATCATCGGGCCCGTCTTCTCCGTTCTGGAGAACTGGGTGCTTGCCGGCGCCAAATGGCTCGCCAGCACGCTGATCGGCTCCTTCGTCATGGGCGCGATCTATCCGCTCACCGTCGTCATGGGCCTGCATCACATGTACAACGTCATTGAGGCGGGCATGATCTCCAGCACGGGACTCAATACCTGGATGCCCATTGCCTCCGCCGCGAACTTTGCGCAGTTCGGCGCGTGCCTTGCGGTCGCGGTCAAGGTCAGGAACCAGAAGACCAAGTCCGTCGCGCTGCCGAGCTCGCTGTCCGCGTCCCTCGGCATTACCGAGCCCGCGATCTTCGGCGTCAACTTCCGCTTTATGAAGCCGTTTATCTGCGGCATGGCGGGCGGCGCCGTGGGCGCTCTGTTCGGCTCCCTGTTCAAGCTGGGCGCTCCCGTCTACGGTGTGACCGGCATCCCCGCGATCCCCGCGGTGAACAACGTGCCCCTGTACCTGCTCGAGCTCCTGATCGCCGGCGGCGTCGCCTTTGTGCTGACGTGGGTGATCTGGAGGGAGGATGCCCCGGCGGAGGACAAGAAGGAGGCAGCCCCCGCCGCCGCGAGCGCGGAGGAGAAGCTTGCGGTCCCGAAGACCAGCGTCATCCGCTGCGCCGCGGGCAAGGTGCTCCAGCCCACGAAGGGCAAGGTCATCGCCCGCGAGGAGATTCCCGACGACACCTTTGCCGCCGGAATCCTCGGCGACGGCGTCGGCATCGAGCCGGAGGAGGGCATTGTGGTCGCGCCCTTCGACGGGGAGATCACCTCGGTTGCCGACAGCAAGCACGCCATCGGCATTGAGAGCGGCGGCATGGAGGTGCTGATCCACGTCGGCGTCGACACCGTCGGCATGAACGGCGACGGCTTCACCCCCGCCGTCAAGGAGGGCGATCAGGTCAAGGCGGGACAGAAGCTCCTGACCTTCGACCGCGACAAGATCAAGGCTGCCGGACACCCGGACACGGTCGTCGTGCTTTTGACGAACTCCGACGATCTTGAGGGCGTCGAGTGCGGCGCAAAGGAATAAGAGACAGACAGAACGACAACAGAACAACACACCGACAAGGAGGAACCGTCACATGAAGAGCTTTGACTACACCATCACCGATCCCGTAGGCATCCACGCCCGTCCCGCCGGCATTCTGGTCAAGGAGATCAAGAACTACTCCGGCATCACCGTGACCGTCACCAAGGGCGACAAGAGCGTCAACGCGCTCAAGCTCATGGCGCTCATGGGCATGGGCATCAAGCAGGGCGACACCGTGACCGTCAGCGTCGAGGGCGAGAACGAAGAGGACGTCGCCGCCAAGATCGAGGAATTCTTCAAGACCTATTTCTGAGAAAACCGAAAAACGACACAACAGAAAACGGCTGCCTGTGCGACAGCCGTTTTCTGTCAGAAGGGAGCAGCACTATGATCACGATCCAGGGCAAGGGCGCTTCCGCCGGCGTCGCGGTCGGCCCGCTCTATTTTTACCAGCGCGCGAAAAGCGAGATCGCGCGCAAGACCGTTGCCGACACGGAGGCGGAGTGGAAGCGCTTCAAGGACGCGCAGGCAAAGGCGATCGAGCAGCTCGGCGCTTTGGCGGAGAAGGCGCGCGAGGAGGCGGGCGACGAGGCCGCGCTGCTGTTTGAGACCCACCAGATGATGGCGGAGGACCTCGACTACGAGGAGGCAATCGAGGAGGGTATCAAGGGCGGCGTCAACGCCGAGGCGGTCATTGCCGAGGCGCGCGAGCAGTTCGCGGAGATGTTCGCCACGATGGACGACGCCTACATGCAGGCGCGCGCGGCGGACGTCAAGGACGTCTCGAACCGCATCATCGGCATCCTGACCGGCGCGGTGCAGGGCGGCATTGACAGCGATGTGCCGGTGATCCTCGCGGCGGACGATCTCGCGCCGAGCGAGACGGTCCAGCTCGACAAGAGCAAGATACTCGGCTTCATCACCGAGGGCGGCTCCGGCTCGAGCCATACGGCGATCCTCGCGCGCACGATGGGCATTCCCGCCATCATCGGCGTGGGCGACCAGCTCAAAAGCGAGTACGCCGGGCGCGAGACCATCGTCGACGGCGGCACCGGCACCGCGGTGGTCGAGCCGGACGCCGAGGTGCGTACGCGCCTGATCAAAAAGCGCGACGAGCAGCTTAAACTGCAGGAGATGCTATCGGAGCTCAAGGGCAAGGAGAACGTCACGAAGGACGGGCACAGCGTCCGCATCTACTGCAACATCGGCAATCCCGAGGATGTGCCCATGGTGCTTTCCAATGACGGCGGCGGCATCGGCCTGTTTCGCAGCGAGTTCCTGTACCTCGGCTGCGACGATTTCCCGAGCGAGGATTACCAGTTCGAGGCGTACAAGAAGGTGCTCTCCGACATGGGAGACCGCGAGGTCGTCATCCGCACGCTCGACATCGGCGCGGACAAGCAGATCGAGTACTTCAAGCTTCCGAAGGAGGAGAATCCGGCGATGGGCAACCGCGCGCTGCGCATCTGCCTGACCCGCCCGGAGATATTCAAAACGCAGCTCCGCGCGCTCTATCGCGCGTCCGCTTTCGGCAAGCTGTGCATCATGTTCCCGATGGTTACCAGCGTCTGGGAGGTGCGGGAGGCCCGCAAGCTCTGCGAGCAGGTCAAGCGCGAGCTGGACGCCGAGGGTATCTCCTATGCCGATAACGTGCAGCTCGGCATCATGATTGAGACGCCCGCCGCCGCGCTTGTGAGCGACCGTCTGGCGAAGGAGGTCGACTTCTTCTCCTGCGGCACGAACGACCTCACGCAGTACACCCTCGCCTGCGACCGGCAGAACAGCGACCTCGGCCGCTTCTTCGACCCGCACCATCCCGCGGTGCTGCGCCTGCTGAAGCTTGTGGCGGACAACGCGCACAAAAACGGCATCTGGGTCGGCATCTGCGGCGAGCTCGGCGCGGACCTCCAGCTGACGGAGACCTTCCTCTCCATCGGAATCGACGAGCTTTCGGTCTCGCCGCGCGCGGTGCTGCCGCTGAGGCAGAAGGTGCGCGAGACCAACGTTGCCCAGTGCCGCGACCGCCTGCTGGGAGAATTGGCGAGTGATCAGAATGCGATCTGAGGCATATGACATCGTCGCGCTCGGCGAGCTGCTGATCGACTTTACGCAAAACGGCAAAAGCGGGCAGGGGAACCTCCTGTTTGAGGCAAATCCCGGCGGCGCGCCCGCCAACGTGCTCGCCATGCTGCGCAAGCTGGGGCACTCCTGCGCCTTTCTCGGCAAGGTGGGCGCGGACGGCTTCGGCGATCTGCTGGAGGGGACGCTGCGCGAGGCGGGGATCGACGTCCGCGGCCTGCGGCGCGATCCTGTCGTGCACACCACGCTCGCCGTCGTGCACACCTTTGAAAACGGGGATCGGGATTTCAGCTTTTACCGCAAGCCCGGCGCGGACGTGGAGCTGACCGCGGACGAGCTGGACGGCGAGGCGCTGCGCGCCTGCCGCGTGTTCCACTTCGGTTCTCTCTCGCTGACGGACGAGCCGGTCCGCACGGCGACGCGGCAGGCGGTTGCCGCGGCGCGGGAGGCGGGAGCAATTATCTCCTTCGATCCCAATCTGCGCCCCCCGCTCTGGGAGAGCGAGGAGGCCGCGCGGGAACAGATCGCCTGGGGGCTTGCGCAGTGCGACGTGCTCAAGATCGCGGACAACGAGGTCGAGTTCATGTGCGCGACCGCGGACCTTGACAGGGGCGCGGCGATCCTGCAGGAGCGCTTCCCGAACATCCGGCTGCTGAATGTCACCGCGGGCGCGGCGGGGAGCCATTCCCACTATGCCGGGCTGCACGCGTTCGAGCCGGGCTGCACCCTGGGCGGCGTGATCGAGACCACGGGCGCGGGGGACACGTTCTGCGCCTCGGTGCTGCACTTCGTGCTGGAGCACGGGCTGGACGGCCTGACGGAGAAGCAGCTGCACGAGATGCTGCGCTTTGCGAACGCGGCGGCCTATCTCGTCACAACGAAGCGCGGCGCGATCCGCTCGATGCCGGAGCCGTTCGAGATCGACGCGGTGCTCGCGAAGATGTGAGAAAATGCAAATAAAAAGGCCGTCGGGGCCGCGGTTCATTTACGCGGAACTCCGATGGCTTTTTTATCTTTCCTTTTCCGGCGCGGATTTCCCGAGCCGCCGGACCCAAAGCAGCGCGAGCGCGGCGATGCCGAGATCGACGACCAGAGCGATCAGAAACGGCGCGGGGTCGGGATCGTCGAGGCTGCCGCCCATGACCGACCACACGATCACGTCCGTGAGCTTGCCGAGCACGCTGGCGGCAAGATAGGGGAGCGGAGCGATGCGCACCGCGCCGCAATACATGCTGCCGACGTCAAAGTTGATGAAATTGACGCAGCGCAGCGCCACCACAAAGGCAAAGCTGCTGCGGCTGCGCAGGCGCTCGAATTCCCGGAGCCTCGGGTGTTTTTCGCGCAGCTCATCCGCGTGCTGCGCGCCAACGCTCCGCGCCAGCAGATAGGGAATGACCGCCATGACGAGCGTTCCGCAGACATTTACGGCCAAGGCGGCGGGAAAGGAAAACAGCACGCCGCTCGCGCCGTAGAGGATGCCGGCATAGAACACGACGGTCAGGCTTTTGAGCGCGAAGAGCAGCAGCATCGCCCCCGCCGCGAGCAGCGGGCTTTTCGGCGTATAGCTCAGGACGTTCTCCAGCGTGAAATCCTTCCGGTGCAGGACGGCGAAGAGAATGAGACAGGCCCATGCCGCGGCGGCAAGGACGCGGAGAGCTCTGTGCAGGGCGTTGTGTTTTGCTTCCATAGCCGCCGGCCGGACCTTTCCTCAGTGATTTCAAGGGCATAGTATACGCCGCCGGATCGGAAAAAGCAATCGGAAACCCGGATATTTCGGTTCTCTTTTTTCGCGGCAGGGCTGCCGCCTGTCCGACGGAACGGCCTGCGCCGCCCGGAAGAAAACCGCTCCGCAGCCTGTTTTCCGGACGGCCTGGAAGCCAATGTAAAATCTTTTTTCAAAAACGCGAAATTCACTCTTGCATTTTCGATTGGAGTGTGCTATAGTACAAAAGCTGTCCGGGAGGACATGCGCCGTTAGCTCAGCTGGATAGAGCGTCTGGCTACGGACCAGAAGGCCGGGGGTTCGAATCCCTCACGGCGTACCAAAAACACCCGATTTCTTGAAGAAATCGGGTGTTTTTGCAACTAATCAGATACTTATGACGGAGCGCGGCAAGGCGTGGATCAGCTTCGGGCCGCTGCCCATGTGCCGCAGGTAATGCTCCACGCCCTTGTTGCCGAGCACGCCGACAAGGTCCGGCGCGCGCCGGCGTCCTTTTCCACGCCGTCGCCGTAGATCGTCGCAAAATCGTCGCGCATGGAGATCGTGCCGATACCGAGCTTTTCATAGCCCGCGATCTTTGCCCGCGCGCCCTCGGTATCGCCCCACTCGCGCGTCTCGTCGTCCGCGAGCACGATGTAGGAAAGCGCGGCATACGGATTGCCCGTGACCGTGTATTCGCACATCGCCACGTCGCCGGAGCTGTTGCCGAACGCGAGCACCGGCTGCTGCCCGATCTCGCGCACGATGGCGTCCACCTTGCTCATCTTGGCGTTCTCGCCGTAATAGCTCCCGCCGAACACGACCTTGTCCGTGGCCTGGAAGGTGTAGTCGCCGTCCGCGGTCTCGCCCTGTCCCGTCGCGGTGTAGCCATATTCCGTGCCGATGACGCGCGCGGGCGGGATGCCGAGCGTGTCCTTCACGAGCGCGCGCACGATGTTGCGCTCGGTCGCGGTCACGATGTAGACCGTAAAATCGTTTGCTTCCAGAAATTTTACCAGCTGCACCATCGGGAGATAGAACGCTTCGCCGCGCTTGAGGTTCGTGAAGCCCTCCGCGTCGGAGTCCATGAACCTCGTCACATACGCCTCCAGCTCGGCGGGCGTCATGCCCTGATAGGCGATCGCCGCCGCGGCCGCCTGCCGCGTGCTGATGCCCGACGGCTTTTCCTGCCAGCGGGTGTCGACGATCTCCTGCGCGACCGCGCGGACCTCCTCCGTCGGAGTGTAGTCGGGGTTGTTGAGCGCGTAATCCACGAACACCATGTACTCAAAGCAGCGCGGATAGGTCTCGCACATCAGCGTTCCGTCGAGGTCGAACACGGCAATGCGATCCTCCACGGGGATATAGGCTTCGCTTTTCGGATCGGTGATGTTCGCCATATACGCTGTAAGCGCGTTCTTTGCCGCCGCGTTCTCCGTCCACGCACGCAAGAGGTCGGCGTGGATCGCCAGCTCGTTGAAGCGCGCCAGCACCGCGGCCAGCTCCGCCTGCGTGACGGTATCCCACGCGCCGAGGCGTTCGCCGTCCTTCTCGTCCAGAAGCCCGGAGCCGACCGCCCATTGCAGCGCGCCCACCGCCCAGTCCGACCATTGGAGCATGTCACTGTAACTCAAAATGTTGGTGTCCTCGCCCGCCGAAACATCCAGGCCGAGGTACTTCGCGCAGCGGTGGAGAACTGCCGCCATCTGCTCGCGGCCGAGCGCGCCGTCCGGCAGGAACGCGCCGTTGCCGACGCCGCTCACCAGCTTTTCACCTGCCGCCCAGCGGACGGCCTCGGCATAGGACGCCGTTCGCGGCACGTCGGAAAAATCCGCCGCGGCGTCGGCGGTCGGTTTGCCCTCGCGCTCCCAGAGCGCGGCGCAGAGCATGGCGCGCGTGGCGGGCGTGGAAGAAGCGGCATCCGGAGCCGCCGCCCACGCGGGAAGCGCGGCGAGGCTCAGGACAAGCGCCAGCGCCCAAAGCAGGCTGCTGCACCTATTCATGCGTTCCCTCCGTTCATTATCCTCTTGTGACTGTGGCGTCCTTCCTGTGAACAGCGGCTCAATTCCCGCCCTTCGAAGGCAGCATACCGGCAATGGTGCTCACAAATCCGCTGATGGGCATGGTCTGGAGCATCACCCTGCCCGGGCCGGTGATGACCGTGTTGAAAAGCCCCTCGCCGCCGAAGAGAATGTTCTTGACGCCCTTGACCTGCTGCACATCCAGCGTGCAGGTATCGTCGATCATAGCGACATTGCCTGTATCCACAATGATCTGCTGACCGGCGGCGAGATTGTACTCCACCACGCTGCCGTCAAATTCCAGAAAAGCGACGCCCTGCCCCGAGAGCTTTTGCATGATAAAGCCTTCACCGCCGAAGAAGCCCGCCATGCCCTTCTGCTGGAAGAACACGGACAGCTCGACGCCGGGCTCGGAGGCAAGATAGCCGCCCTTTTGAACCACCACCGAATGGCCGGGGGTGATCTCTACCGCGCGAATCGAGCCGGGGAATTTGGAGGCGAACGCGATTATGGCGTCGCCCTGCGCGATGTACTTGTTCTGGAACATGGACTCTCCGGAAAAGAGTCTGCCGAACATCTTGGCGGCTCCGCCGCCGCTGGTCTCCATCTGCATGTTGGGGCTCATCCAGCTCATCGCTCCGGCTTCGCAGCTCATAGCCTCGCCGCTTTGCAGCTGGCAGACGACCACAGGCATGGGCTCTCCCTTGATCTCGTACTTCATGATACATTCCTCCTAAATATAAAATTATGGTTGCTTTAAATTACGATTGCGGGTACGGCGGCCGGCAGAAACCAATACGGAACAACAGATAAAGCGATCCCGTTCATCAGCCGCCCGAATAGAACTCCGTCGCCGTCTCGTTTGCCTGAATGAGCACGGCGCTTTGGTTGAACGCGCGGATCAGGTCGTCCGCCGCGGCATGCACCTTCTCCAAGGTCGTATCGCTCAGAAGGATCACGACTGTGTATTCATGGTCCACCGTGCCGTTATCATTGGTCCAGCCGCCGTTCGCCTCCTGAATGGTAAAGCCTTCAAAATGCTTTGTCAGCACCTCGTCGACCTTTGCCTTTGCCTGCTCCGGCGTGCCGAAGGGTTCATAGGTGTCCTTGTCGTTGGTGCCGAGATACATGACATACTGGATGTCCCTGCTTTTCGTTTCCTGCGACTGAGAGGATACCCGATACACGCTGAACAGTGACAGGCAGATTGCCGCTATGCTGAGGATGAGCGCGACTGTCCCGGCTTTTTTTGACATATGATTTCACTCCCGTATTGATTTGTTATGAAAAATCCTCCTGTTTTTGATTGAGGCAAACGATACTTACTCAAAGCAGGAGGACCAGCCTCCGAGAAGAACGCGGAAAAGTGGAACGTCATGCTGGTGGACGACGAGAAGATCATTCTCGGCGGCGTTTTGCCCGTCCTGTCCGAGGCGCTGCCGGAGGCGGAGATCCACGGCTTTTCCGATCCGGCGGAGGCGTCTGTACCTCGTCACGATCGTGCTGATGCTCTTAACGGCGCTCCTGCGGCTTCTGCTGGACGGCGCCATGCTCTATGGCGGCGCGCTCAGCGCCCGGGGCGCGGTGCAGTTTCTCTGGGAAGTGCTGACGCTGCTGATCGACCCGGTGCTGACGCTTCAGCCCATCGTGGAAAATGCCGTCAAGCACGGGATCAGTCCCGATCTTGCCCCGCTGTATCTTACCGCCACCACCGAGGATACGGGCGAGGGCGTGAAGCTCACCGTGGAGGACACCGGCCCCGGCTTTGCCCCGTCAGGCGACGATGAGCCCCATATCGCGCTGGACAATATCCGCCGGCGGCTGAAAGCCATGTGCGGCGGGACGCTGGAGATCGAGCTAAGCGTTTTCCCCGCGCCGAAGCGCTTCACCCGTCATTTTCGCTCTCCGTCGCGTCGGAGAGCGCGCGGCAGATGCCGCGGACGGCGTTTTCGTAGTCCGCCTCATCCACGCCGATGATGATGTTCAGCTCGCTGGAGCCCTGGTCGATCATGCGGATGTTGACGCCCGCCTCCGCGACGGCGGAGAAGACGCGGGCGGCGATGCCGCGCTGACCGCCCATGCCGTGTCCGACGACGGCGATCATCGCGAGCCCGTCCTCGACGGAGAGATGGTCGGGGCGAAGCTGCAGCTCAATCTGGCGAAGCACCGCCTCGCGGCAGGCGTTGAAGGCGGCGGTGTCCACGACGACGGACATCGTGTCGATGCCGGTGGGACAGTGCTCGAAGGGCACGCCGTGGGCGGCGAGAATGCTCAAAAGCCGCGCGCCGAAGCCGATCTCGTTGTTCATCAGCGACATTTCGACCTGCAGCGCCGAGAAGCCCTTGCGCCCCGCGACGCCCGTGATCGGACGCTGCGCGGCGGCGGGGGGCAGGTCGTGAGAGATCATCGTGCCCGGGTCGTCCGGACGGTTGGTGTTGCGGATGTTGATCGGGATGCCGGCGCGCCGCACCGGGAAGACCGCGTCCTCATGGAGCACGGAGGCGCCCATGTAGCTCAGCTCGCGCAGCTCCCGGTAGGTGATGTGGTCGATGACGCCGGGGTTCGGCACGATGCGGGGATCGGTGAACAGCATGCCCGAAACGTCCGTCCAGTTTTCATAGAGCCGCGCGCTCACGGCACGGGCAACCAGCGCGCCCGTCACGTCGGAGCCGCCGCGGGAGAAGGTGTGGACGCGCCCCGTTTCATCCGCGCCGTAAAAGCCGGGAATGACCGCCCGCTCCAGAGGGGAGAGCGCCGCGGAGAGCAGCGCGTTGGTCTCGTCCGCGAGAAAGCGTCCGTCCGGGGCGAAGCGCACCGCCTCCGCCGCGTCATAGAAGGAAAAGCCGAGACAGGCGGCGAACAGCTTCGCGTTCAGGTATTCGCCGCGGCTCGCCATGTAATCCCGCTCCGGCGCGGTCCGCAGATGGCGGTCGATGACGTCCAGCTCCGCGTCCAGCGCGAAGGCAATGCCCAGCTCGCGGATGATCTCCTCGAAGCGGCCGCGTATCTGCTCCAGCACCGGCGTGTGATCCTTGCCCGCGGAGGCGAGCTCACAGCAGCGGTAGAGAAGGTCGGTGACCTTGGTGTCCCCGCTGCTTCTCTTGCCGGGAGCGGAGACGACGATAAAGCGGCGGTCCGGGTCTGCGCGGACGATCTCCGCGACCTTGCGGAACTGCTTGGCGTCGGCGAGCGAGCTGCCGCCGAATTTTGCGACAATGGGCTGCATGGCGTTCTCCTTTGCATCAAAGATCGAGGCGCGTCAGGTCGTCGAGGCTTTCGCGCGCCACGGCGACGCGGGCTTTCCCGCCGGAGAGCAGGACGATGGGCGGGCGGGGGAGCCGGTTGTAGTTGGAAGCCATGGAGTAGTTGTACGCGCCGGTCGTGCAGACCGCGACCAGATCGCCGCGGCGGATGCCGCCGGGCAGCGACACGCCCTCCTGGATGATGTCGCCGCTCTCGCAGCAGCGTCCCACGACGGAGCAGACCAGCTCGTTCGCCTCCGCCATGCGGTTCGCGCACAGACAGGTGTAGCGCGAGCGGTAGAGCGCGTAGCGGGGGTTGTCCGCCATGCCGCCGTCGATGGCGACATAGCTTTTGTAGCCGGGGATGTGCTTGACCGCGCCGACGGTGTAGAGCGTGAGCCCGGCGTCGGCGACGATGCTGCGCCCCGGCTCCAGCAGGATCGCGGGCTCCGGAAGGTCCAGACGCGCGCAGGCATCCTTGACCGCCTTTGCAACGTCCGCGATCTTCGCGGCGATGTCCAGAACGGGATCGTCCGCGACATAGCGCACGCCGTAGCCGCCGCCCAGATCGAGCCTGCGCGCCGTATAGCCGTGCTCTTTGCGCACCGAGGCGATAAATTCCAGCATGATCGCGGCGGCGCGCTCAAAGACGTCCTCCGCGAACACCTGCGAGCCGATGTGGCAGTGGAAGCCGGCGAGGTCGACGTGCCGCAGCGTGAGCGCGTGCGCCGTGAGCGTCTCCGCCTGCCCGGTCTCGATGGCGCTGCCGAACTTGGAGTCCACCTTGCCGGTATTGACCGCCTCATAGGTGTGCGTGTCGATGCCGGGCGTCAGGCGCAGCAGCACCGCCTGCCGAATCCCGCGTTTTTCCGCCTCCGCCTCGATGGCGTCCAGCTCCTCCGCGCCGTCCACGACGAAGGCGCCGACGCCTCGGTCCATGGCATAGGCGATGTCCGCGTCGGTTTTGCAGTTTCCGTGGAAATAAGCGTTTGCGAGGTCAAAGCCCGCGCGCGCGGCGGTGTGGATCTCTCCGCAGGAGACCACGTCGATCCCCATGCCCTCCTCGGACATGATGCGGTAGAGCTGCCCGAACGCGCACGCCTTGCCGGCGTAGAGCGGCGCGGAGCCGGCGGGGAAATGCTCCCGCATGGCGCGCAGATACGTCCGGCAGCATTGACGGATGCGGTCCTCGTCCATCAGGTAGAGCGGCGTGCCGTACTCCGCGGCAAGCGCCGCCGTATCCTGCCCGGCGAAGGTCAGGTGCCCGGCACCGTTGACGCCGAGGTTGTCACAGGTGAACATGGAAGCGTTCCTTTCTCTTTCGCGGCGTTTACAGCAGCCTTGCGCGCAGCTCCTCGCCCGAGAGGGGGGAGAGGTCGGCGGGCGTGACGTCGAAGATCGTCCGGCAGCCCGTTTCGCCGCGCTTTGCCATGCGGTCCACGGCGCGGGCGAGGGCGACGAGCACCAGCGCGGTGAACTCGGGGTTGGAGTCCAGCGTCAGGCGGTATTCGATCGTGTGGCTGTGCTCGCGGTTCAAGCCGGTCCTGCCCGTGCGGAACACAAAGCCGCCGTGGGGGAGCGCCGCGTGGTCGCGCTTCATCTCCTCCGCCGTAATAAACGTCACGGTGGTGTCGTATTCGTCGAAGTAGTTCGGCATGGTGACGACGGCGTGCTCGATCGCCGCCCTGTCCGCGCCCTCCGCCGCGACGACGTAGACCTCGCGGCGGTGCTTCTGCCGCGCGGTCAGCTCGGGCATGGAGCCGGAGCGCACCGCGTCCAGCGCCTCGGGGATGGGGACGGTGTACTGCCGCGCGTCCAGAACGCCGGGGATGCGGCGCACCGCGTCGGAGTGGCCCTGGCTGACGCCGCGGCCCCAGAAGGTATAATCCTTCCCGTCGGGCAGAATGGCGGAGCCGTAGAGCCGGCTCAGGGAGAACATGCCGGGGTCCCAGCCGCCGGAGATCAGCGCCAGATGCCCGCTCTCCCGGGCGGCGGCGTCGACCTTCGCGAAATGCTCGGGGATGCGCGCGTGCGTGTCAAAGCTGTCGACGACGTGGAAGCGACCGGCGAGCGCGGGCGTCAGCCCGGGCAGATCGGTCGCGCTGCCGCCGCAGATCACGAGCACGTCGATGTCGGACGCGTGGGCGTCGACGTCCGCCGCCGCGTAGACCGGCGCGCCGGTGAGCGTGCGGACGCTCTCGGGCGGGCGGCGGGTAAAAACGCCCGTCAGCTCCGCGTCCGGGTTTTGCCGGACGGCGCACTCCACGCCCCGGCCGATGTTGCCATAGCCGTAGATGGCAAGCTTCATATTCGTTTCCTCCTGCTTGATGGTTGAGCGCCGTGTCAAAAGGCGATCATGCTCTCCATGCCGTAGAGCCCGGCGGGCTTTCCCTGCAGAAACGCCGCCGCCGCCAGCGCGCCCTCGGCAAAGAGCGCGCGGCTGTGCGCCTCGTGCCGGAGCGTGACGGTTTGGCTGCTCGTGCCGATCATCACCTCGTGCTCGCCGACGATGTTGCCCATGCGCACGGCGTGGATGCCGATCTCGTTCGGCGTGCGCTTCCCGTGACCGCTGCGGCCCGTGACGATCTCCGCCTCCGGGCGCACCTCGCGGATCGCCTCGGCGATGGCGAGCGCCGTGCCGCTGGGCGCGTCGAGCTTGCGGTCATGGTGCTTTTCGATGATCTCGATCTCCGCGTCCGGCATCGCCGCCGCGGTCTTTTTCGCCAGCTCGATGAGCAGCGCGACGCCCAGCGAGCAGTTTGCCGCGAAGAAGAGCGGGATCTCCGTCGCCGCGGCGAGGACGGCGGCGCGCTCTTCCTCGGTTTGTCCCGTGGTGGCGAGGACGAGCGGCAGACGGTGTGCCTTGACGAAGGAAAGCAGCGCCTCCGTCGCGCTGTGGTGGGAGAAATCCACCACGCAGTCCACGTCCGTCACCGCGTGGTCAAAGTCCGCCGCACAGGGGACATGGAATTCTTCGCAGCCGTGGGGGCTGACGCCGCCCGAGAGCTCCGCGCCGCGGTAGCCCGCGAGGGCGAGACGCGCCACCTCGCGCCCCATTGCGCCGCCGAGTCCGCTGACCAATATCTTCATAAAGGATACCGCCTTTACAGCAAATTCTGCGCCTTCATCAGCTCGTAGAGCTGCTTCCCGTGCTCCGGCTCCAGCGGCGTCAGCGGCAGGCGGAGGTAGTTCTCGCACCAGCCGAGCGCCGCCATCGCCGCCTTGACGGGGATGGGGTTCACCTCGCAGAACAGCGCCTTGATGAGGGGCAGCAGCTCGCACTGGAGCTTCGCCGCGCCGGCGGTGTCGCCGCGGAACCAGCGGTCGCACAGCTCGACGGTCTGCTTCGGCGCGACGTTCGAGAGGACGGAGATCACGCCCTGACCGCCCATGGAGAGGATCGGCACGATTTGGTCGTCGTTGCCGGAGTAGAGCGTCATCTTGTCGCCGACGAGCGACGCGGTCTCCACGATCTTGGAGATGTTGCCGCTCGCCTCCTTGATGGCGGCGATGTTCGGATAGCCAGCCAGCGCCGCGTAGGTCGACGGCTCGATGCCGACGCCCGTGCGGGAGGGAACGTTGTAGAGAATGAGCGGCTTGGTCGAGGCGTCCGCGATGGTCTTATACATGGTGATGAGGCCCTTCTGCGTCGCCTTGTTGTAATAGGGCGTCACGACCAGCATCGCGTCCGCGCCGACATCGCAGCAGTAGCGCGTGAGGCTGACGGCGTAGGCGGTGTCGTTGGAGCCGGTGCCCGCGATGACGGGGACGCGCCCCGCGACGCGTTCGACGCTGTACTTGACGACCGCGCGGTGCTCCACGTCGTCGAGGGTGGAGCCCTCGCCGGTGGTGCCGGCGATGACGAGCGCGTTGACGCCCTGCTCGATCTGCCAGTCGATGACCTCGCCCAGCTTGTCGTAGTCGACGCCGGAGGAGGTCAGGGGCGTGATAAGCGCGGTCGCTACGCCGCGAAAGATCAACTGGTTGCTCATGATAGTCATTCTCCTTTTCAAACAGTATAGTCAGTTGGTTTCGTTACGATGCGCGGGGAAAGAGAAATGCGCGGACGGGCGCGCCCGTTTCGTCAGGAGGCGGGCGCTTCCTCCGCTTCGACCGGGGTGAAATCCACCGCCGCGATGCGCCAGTATTTCCACTGGATCCCCGTGTCGTCGATGCGGACCTCCCAGGGTACGGAGTCGAGCGGGGCGAGCGAGCCGTTTTCAAACGCGTAGGCGAGACGGTGGTTGACCATCTTCTGCTCCTCGTCATACAGCTCCAGCCGGAGCTGCAGGGTCCGGACGGGGACTCCGGTGTAGTTCTTCACGGTGCCGCTGAAGACGACCGTGCGTCCCTGGCGCACGCTGGAGGAATCGGAAAAGGCGAAGGGCTTTTCGTACGCGCCGCAGACAGTGCAGACGTTGTCCACGAAGGTGTGGCCGAGCGGCTCGCCCTCGGTCTTGCCGCAGACCGTGCAGGTCCGCGGGTGGGTGCAGTCCGCCTCCGCCCACACGTGCTCTCCCTCGGCGCAGTAGACCGGCTCCGGCCCCGGCGCGGGCTCCGGCTCAGACTGGGCGCCGCGCAGCTTCGGCAGAAGGAAGATCAGCGCGAGGGCGATCACCGCGACCGCCGCCGCGGCGGGGATCAGGGGATGGAGCTTTCGCCCTCCGGCGGGCTGCGCCTGCGGCACGGCGGGCTCATGCTGCACGAGATACCAGTCCACGCTGCCGTCCGCGCCGCCCGCGGCGCCGGCGGGGGGCTGCATGTCCGGCGCCTCCGGTTCCGCGGGCTTTTGCAGCGGTTCGCCGCACTGGGTGCAGACGTCGTTGCGCAGGAGCAGAAAGCTGCCGCATTTGCCGCACCTGACGACCTTGGTCGAATCGGTCAGGGGCTTGCCGCAGTAGGGGCATACGTCTGCCCTGGCGGGTATTTCCTTTTTGCAGTACCAGCACCAGGTCGGAATGGGTTCGGACATAGCTGCCTCCTGAACAGTTTCTGAATCATAACAACTATTTATATCAAATTCCGGCGCAGGAATCAATACAAGATCGTAAAAAGCTGTAATTTCCGTTTCAAGCGGGGCTCGGCACTTGCTATTTCCCGCCGCGCGTCGTATAATGCCTTTGAAAATATGTCTGTCGGCAAATGGAGGAGCATTATGAAAGCAACCAAACGGGAGCTGGCGTACGCATCCCAGCATTTCGGAGAGGTGCACCACACCACACTGGACCCGGAGGGCCCCGGCGTCGTGCGCATCCACCTGGTGCCGCCGCTGGTGCGGGACGGGGAGATCGGGGCGAGCGTCGCCATCCTCAACGGGCAGGACGTGATCCCGGTGAATACCTCGTGGAGCATCCTGCTGACGGAGTTCATCGAGGCGGTCAACGCGTACAGCGGACGCCCGATCACCGACGCCGAGGCGGAGCAGATCGTCGACGCCGCCTGCGCCGGGGTGAAAAAGGTCTATCCCTTCATCAGCCGCAAGCGCCTCAGGCAGGACCTCCACACCATGATGGAGAGCTTCCGGCAGATCGCCTGCGGGGAGGAGCCGGAGGAGCCCGTCGGCTACATGACGCTGGGCGAGTACGCGCCGAGGATGCGCGCTCCGCACCGGATGGACCTGATGGTCAGCGCCATGACGAAGGAGGGACGCTGGCACTGCAACCAGCGGTGCGTCCACTGCTACGCCGCGGGACAGCCGCACGCGGAGGAGCCGGAGCTTTCCACCGGGGAGTGGAAGCAGATCATCGACCGCTGCCGCGAGGCGTGCATACCGCAGGTGACCTTCACCGGGGGCGAGCCCACCATGCGCGAGGACCTGGCCGAGCTGATCGACCATGCGAGCTGGTTCATCACGCGCCTGAACACCAACGGCGTGCGCCTGTCGTCGGACTACTGCCGGAGGCTGCGGGACGCTTCGCTGGACAGCCTGCAGATCACGTTCTATTCCGCCGACGAGGCGGTCCACAACCGGCTTGTCGGCGCGGAGCACTGGAGCGACACCGTGTCCGGCATCGAAAACGCGCTGGCGGCGGGGCTGAACCTGAGCGTGAACACGCCGCTTTGCACGCTGAACCGCGACTACGTGGGAACGCTCCGGTTCCTGCATGAAAAGGGCGTCCGCTATGTCACCTGCTCGGGGCTCATCACGACGGGCAGCGCCGCCGCGCCCGAGTCGGAGGCGATGCAGCTTTCGCACGAGGAGCTGCGCGGCATCCTGAAAGAGAGCGTCGCCTGGTGCTTTGCGAACGGCATGGAGATCAGCTTTACCTCGCCCGGCTGGGTGGACGACGCGTTCTGCCGGGAGCTTGGGATCACCACGCCGAACTGCGGCGCGTGCCTGAGCAATATGGCGGTCACGCCGGGCGGCAGTGTCGTACCCTGCCAGAGCTGGCTGTCCGACGAGCCGCTGGGCAATCTGCTGCGCGACGACTGGGAGACGATCTGGAACAGCGCGCGCTGCCGGGAGCGGCGGGACTTCTCGGCGCTCATGCGCTGCGAGTGCCCGCTGCGCATTCCCAACGGAACACTGCGGCGGAAGGAGGGCTGAGACGATGAAAAAACGGATTACCCTGCCGCTTTTCCTGCTGTGCCTTCTCGCGCTGCTGCCGCTTTTGACGCCGCGGGCGCGGGCGGCGGACCTGGACGAGATCCTGCGCTACGAGATCACCGTGGACGTCAACGGCGACGCGACGCTGCAAATGCGCTACCGCATCGACTGGATGGTGCTGGACTCCACGACCGACGGACCGCTCACCTGGGTGGAGCTCGGCGTCCCCAACGGACACTACAGCGACCTGACCGCGCGCAGCGCGGCGGTGAGCGGGATATCCGGCAGCGGCGGCACGCTTCGCGTCGACCTGGACCGCGCCTACCAGGCGGGCGAGGTGGCGGAGATCGAGTTCGAGCTGACGCAGGACTATATGTACGAGGTCAACCAGCTCACCGAGGGGGAGACGGTCTACCGCTTTACCCCCGGCTGGTTCGACGACATTCGGGTGGATGAGATGACGATCCGCTGGAACGCCGACCGGGCGCTGTCCCAGACGCCCGCCTGCATTCAGGACGGCGGATACTTCGTCTGGACGTCGCCGCTGGAGAAGGGGGAGAAGTACAGCATCGCCGTCACCTATCCCAACGACGCCTTCGGGTTCGACACGGAAAAGACGATCGTGTCGGGAGAGGAAGAGAATGTGCTCGACGAATTCTATCTCTTCGTCGGCCTCCTTTCGTTCCTGTTTATCATTATCGCACCGATCGTCGGCGTCATCGCCGCGGTCGTCCACGCCTTCAACCGCTCCGCCAACTTCTCCACCGAGACGAAAAAGAAGATCACGCGCACCAAGATCGTCTACTATCCCGAGTGTCAGGGCTGCGGCGGGCCGCGGCCCGAGGGGGCGGCCAACTGCCCCTACTGCGGCAGGAGCTTCATCAAGAGCGAGGAGGTCATCAAGGAGGAGGATATCCCCGCGGAGGAAAAGGCGCTCCGCGGCAAGAAGACCGACGGGCTCTACCGCTATGCCTCCCAGCCGGACACCTACATCCGCGTGCACGTCACGCATGTGCCGGTCCCGCGCATCTCCTATCACGGCTCCTCGTCCTCCTCGCGCGGGTCCCATTCCTCCTGCGCGCACAGCTCCTGCGCCTGCGCGTGCGCCTGTGCGTGCGCCTGCGCCGGCGGCGGCAGGGCGGGCTGTACGACGAAGGACTTTTACAACACGCATCTCAAGCTGCGCCAGCTTGCATTCCGGCGCGCTGGAAAAACGCAATGATCCAAGGGGCGGGCAGGCGGTGCCCGCCCCTTGTTGTTTGGCATAATCACGAAGTTTCGCGGAAAAGGCGATTTCGGATTGCATCGGGGATAAATGCATGATATAATAAACTGAATTTATATCCGGCAGTATAGACAAATACGGCGGGCGAGGTGAGGCTTGATGAACTCGATCACGGCTTACACGGAGGAAATCGACGACCTGAACGGGGCGGCGGAGGCTCTGTTTTCGCAGGTGGAGGGCTTCCGGCTCCAAAAGAACAGCCTTGCGATCCTGTTCGCGGAGGAGGATACCGATTATCCCCGGCTCTATGCGCTGCTGTCGAAGAAATGGAAGTTTCCCATCATCGGCTGCACCGCCACCGGTATGCTGCTGGGGCGGGAAGGCTTCTGCGGCATCGGCGTCTCCGTGATGATCCTGACGGCGGACGACTGCACGTTTTCCGCCGGGATGACGGAGCAGCTCGATATGGACAATTACCAGAGTGAGATCGAGCGCGTTTACCGCGAGCTGAGCGCGGCGCACGAAACGGAGATCAAGCTGATCCTCAGCTACGGCGCCATGGTGACGGGGGACAACTACCCGTCGGGGGACGATCTGGTGGATACGCTGACGGCCGCCGCGGGCGGCAACGTGCCCGTCTACGGCGGAGCGGCGTCGGACGGCTTCTCCTTCGACAATTTTCAGGTGTACTGCAACGACAGGGCGCTGCACCGCGGACAGGCTGTCGCGCTGATCTCCGGCAAGGTTTCGCCGCGCTTCGCGTGCATCAACTCCGTGGAAAACAAGGCGTCCTTCGTCTATAAGGTGACGAAGTCCAGAACCAACCTTGTCTATCGCCTGGGGGAGAGGACCTTTGTCGACGCGCTGAAAAAGGCGGGCATGGAGGTCGAAAAGTCGGACGTGGTGCGGGATTACATCCTCTCGCCCTTCATGGTGTCGATCCACTGGAAGGACGGCGACAGCGTGGAGGTGGCGCGCAACCTGTCCATGCTGAACCACGAGACGGGCGCGGGCCTCTTTCTTGGGCTGATCCCGGAGGGCTCGATCCTGAGCGTCGGCGTGCTCAACCGCGGGGACGTGCAGCGGAGCGTCAGCGAGGCGTTTGACAGAATTTTTAAGGACCTGATGGAGTCGGGCAACGAATATCACACGCTTTTGTGCAATTCCTGCTGCTCGCGGTTTCTCGCGCTCGTGGGCAACGCCTCCGCCGAGGCGGAGACCTATCACGGCAGGGTGCCGCCGGGCGTTTCCCTGATGGGGTATTACGCGTTCGGAGAGTATTGCCCCGTCAGAGGGGACAAGACCGGCAAGGACTACAATATGTTCCACAACTTCTCCTTTACCGTTCTCGCGCTATAAGGCGGGGCGGGAAAGAAATACTTTCGGCACGAGGAAACGGCATGGACATGACGGCGGATGAAAAGCAGATATTTCTGGAAAACAAAAAGCTGAGCCGCGAGCTCAAGCGCCTGAAGAGGGACAACGAGATTCTGCGCCTCGCCAACGAGCAGTCGCTGCACACGCAGGCGTATATCCAGCGCGGCAGCGCGCGGCAGCTCTTCTTTATTGACCAGCTGATGCGGACGGCTCCCAACATTTTGATCCTGACCGACGAGCAGCTGCACAGCGTGCTGACCAGCGACCTGTTTTTTACATACAACCACGGCTATAACAGGGATATGATCCGCCAGGGCGTCGCGCTGCGGGAGCTGATGGACGGGATGCTGGAGGAGTCCGATCTGGACGCCTTCATGGAGAACTGCCGCGCGGCGACGGCGGGAGAGTGGATCGAGCCGTATCTGGTGCGCGGCCTGTCGGAAAACCGGAAAAACGTCTGGCAGGTTTTGATCCGCCGCATGAACATGCACGACGAGTTTGCGGGGCTGAACATCCTGTTTGTGGCCATGACCGACATGGTGAACGCGCTGGAGCGGGCGGAGTCGGCGGATAAGGCGAAGAGCAGCTTCCTCGCCAACATGTCGCACGAGATCCGCACGCCCATCAACGCGATCCTCGGTCTGAACGAAATGATCCTGCGCGAGAGCAGCGAGCGCGAGACGCTCGGCTACGCGGAGGATATCCAGAACGCGGGCAAGACCCTTTTGTCCCTCATCAACGATATCCTGGACTTCACCAAGGTCTCGGAGGGCAAGATGGAGATTCTGCCGACGCAGTACGAGCTCGGCTCGGTCATCAACGACCTGGTGAACATGACCCGCGGACGCGCCGAGGGGAAGGGCCTGAGCTTCAACGTCTTCGTGGACCCCGCAACGCCGAGCCTTCTTACCGGCGACGAAATCCGCATCCGGCAGTGCGTGCTGAACATCCTCACCAACTCCGTCAAATACACGGAAAAGGGCTCCGTGACGCTGCGCGTCGGGTATGACAGGGTGAACGACGAGCGCGTCCGTCTCCGCTTCAGCGTCAGCGACACGGGCATCGGACTGATGCCGGAGGACATGGAGCGCCTGTTCGCCCCCTTCGCCCGCATGGAGGAGACGCGAAACCGCGCGATCGAGGGCACGGGCCTGGGCCTGACCATCACGAAGCAGCTGCTCGCGCTCATGGGCAGCCGGCTGGAGGTCGAGAGCAGCTACGGGGTGGGCTCGACCTTCTCCTTCGCGGTGGAGCAGCCGGTCGTCAAATGGGACGGCGTCGGCGAGTTTACGGGCCGCTTTGAGATCGCCGGCGCGCACCACGCAAGCTATCACGAGTCGTTCCGCGCTCCGGAGGCGCGGATCCTCGTCGTGGACGATACGGCGGTCAATCTGACCGTCGTGAAGGGCCTGCTCAAAAAGACGCAGGTGATGATCGACACGGCGGAGTCGGGCAGGGAGGCAATCGCCAAGGCTGCGCGGCAAAGCTACGACGTCATCTTTATCGACCATATGATGCCGGAGATGGACGGCATCGAGACGCTGCGGGAGATGGAAAAGCTCCCGGGCATGGAGCATACCGCGTTCATCGCCCTGACCGCCAACGCGATCTCCGGGTCGCGCGAGTACTATATCGGCGAGGGCTTTTCGGACTATCTCTCCAAGCCCGTCACGGGCGAAAGGCTGGAGGAGGTGCTCAAGACGCACCTGCCTCCGGAGAAGCTGTCGACGCAGACGGCCGGCAAGGCCGCGCCCGCGCCGCAGAACAGGGCGCTGGTGCTGGTGGTGGACAGCGACGAGCAGATCTGCCGCCTGGCGTCGGATATCCTCAGCAAGGCTTTCCGCGTCGAGCTCTGCCGCAGCGGAAGCGACGGCGCGGCGCGCGCCAGAGAGCTGTGTCCCGACCTGATCCTGGTGGATATCCGGCTGGACGGGATCAGCGGGTTCGAGGTGCTGCGCGCGCTCAAGCGGGACGCCGTGACCCACGATATCCCGGTCGTGTTCATGACCGACGAGGAGAACACGGAGGTGGAAAGCGTCGGCTTCCGCAACGGCGCGACCGACTTTATCCGCAAGGAGTTTCTGCGCGACGCGCTGCTGCGCCGAATGAAACGCATCATTGAGCTCAACCGTTTGCAGTCCGACCTGCAAAACGAGGTCAAGCGCCAGATCCGGCGGACGGAGCGGCTGGGCAAGGAGATGATGCTCACGCTGTCGAAGGCGGTCGACGCCAAGGACCGCTTCACCAGCCACCACTCCATGCGCGTCGCGGCGTACGCCGCGGAGATCGCGCGGCGCATGGGAAAGAGCGCGCTGGAGCAGGAGCAGATCTATGAGATGGGACTGCTGCACGACATCGGCAAGATCGGAGTGGGCGAGGAGCTCATCAACAAGACCGCGTGCCTGACGGAGCAGGAGATCTCCGTGATCCGGCTGCACACCGTGATCGGCAGCGATATCCTCCGCTCGATCACGGAGATGCCGGAGCTGGCGCTGGGCGCCCGCTCGCACCACGAAAGGTTCGACGGCAGCGGCTATCCGGACGGTCTGAAGGGCGAGAATATTCCCGAGGCGGCGCGGATCCTCTGCGTGGCGGACTGCTACGACGCAATGACCTCCACCCGCGTCTATTCGCCGCCGCGCCAGCAGTCGGAGGTCCGCGCGGAGATCGAGCGCTGCAAGGGCATACAGTTTGATCCGGAGATCGCCGACGTCATGCTGCGCATGATCGACGAGGACACCGACTATGTGATGACCGAGCGCACCGCCGACATCCACGTGTGGAAGGACAGCGACCGCCTGTGGTCGCTGGCGGAGCCCGAGCAGGACGCCGCTCCGCCGGAGCCGGAGAACCTGGAGGAACCGCCGGCCGAGCTGCCGGACTGGCTGTACGGCGTGGAGGGGCTGGACGTTGTGCAGGGGCTCAGATACTGCGGCACCGAGGAGACCTACCTCGACACGCTGGCGATCTACGCGAAGAACGTGCCGGCGATCGCGGGCGAGATCGAACGCCTTTGGGCGGAGAACAACCTTGCCGATACGACGGTGAAGGTCCACGCGCTCAAGGCAACGTCGCGCGCGATCGGCGCGGAGTCGCTGGGCGCGCTGGCGGAGAAGCTGGAGCACGCGGGCAAGGCGGGCGACGCCCAGACGCTCGGCGCGGAGCTGGGCGGCCTGCTCGAGCGCTTCCGCAAGCTGGGGGGAATTCTTGCGCCGCTGCTGGAGAAAACGGAGGAGGACGACGTCGTCCGCGCCGGCATTTCGGAGGAAAAGCTGCGCGAGGCGTACGACACCCTGCGGGAGTTCGCGGCGAACTACGATTTCAACGGAAGCATCTTCGTGCTGGATTATCTGGCGGGGACCGAGCTGCCGGAGGAGGAGCGCGAGCGGTGCGACAGGCTGCGGCAGGCGGTCGTCGATTTCGATTGGGATCTGATCCATGAGATACTGGCATAGGCCGGGAGGTTTGTATGGCGGATAAGGTATTGCTGATCGAACACGGTACGAATCTGGCGACCAACGTGCTGATCGCCGCTCTTGCGGAGGCGGGCGTCGGCGTGGCGAAGGTCGAGCCGTCCGTCGAGCAGATTCGGGCGGAAAAGGACGGCGCGGACGTATTGCTTCTCTTTGCCGGCGACTATCTGTCCGAAGCGCCGGAGGTGCTGATCTGCCTGAAGGACCTTTGCTTTGGGGAGGAAAAGGCGCTTTGCGTCGCCGGCAGCGGGAAGGAGCTTGCCGAGGTCGAGCGGATCATCCCCAAGCGGCTTATCGAGCAGGAGTTTATCCGCCCGGTCGATATCAAGGGCATTGCCGCCAAGCTGAGCACGCTTGCCGGCTCGGACAGGAGCCGGGAGCAGAAAAAGCACATCCTGCTGGTCGACGACGACGTCATGTTTTTGCAGATGATGCAGAGCTGGCTGGGGAAAAAGTACCGCGTCACCGCCGTAAAATCCGGAATGCAGGCGATCACCTACATCGCCGCGCACACGCCGGACCTGATCCTGCTGGACTACGATATGCCCATCACGCCGGGCACGCAGGTGCTGGAGATGATCCGCAGCGAGCCGAGCTCCGCGTCCATCCCTGTGATCTTCCTCACCGGCAAGACCGACCGCGAGAGCATGACCAACGTGGTGCGCCTGCGTCCGGACGGCTACCTGCTCAAGCTGATGGGCAAGGAGAAAATCCTGTCGTCGGTCGAGCACTTTTTCGAGACGCGAAAGTGGGAAAATGTATATATGTGACGCGCATCCGGCGGAAAGATGGGTGCAGATTGTCTAATTGACTTTACTGATTTACTGTGCTATCATGATATCACAGTAAATTTTTTGCGGACTTGCCCGCCGGGGGAGGAACATCGTGAAGCTGGATCAGGCGATACTGGACGATTCGGAGAAGCTCATACTGGCGCTGCGCTCGCTTTACCTGCGCAGCGGCTTTGTGCGCTACCGGATGGGAAAATTTGAGGAATACGACCTCTATGTGAAGAACAAGGATTTCCTCATTTCCGAGAATATCCTCACCTTTACGGACACCGACGGCACGCTCATGGCGCTCAAGCCGGACGTCACGCTCTCGATCATCAAGAACCGGAAGGACGAGCCGGACAAGCTGCAAAAGCTCTGCTACAACGAAAACGTGTACCGCGTGCCCAAGGGGGCCGGCGCGTTTCGGGAGCTGATGCAGGCGGGCGTGGAGTGCATCGGAAGCGTGGACGGGCGCTGCGTCGGGGAGACGCTGCGGCTCGCCGCGGAGAGCCTGGCGCTCTGCGCGTCCGATTTTGCGCTGACCGTGTCCCATCTCGACATTTTGCGCGGTCTTTTGCGGGACCTTTCCGACGATCGCACCGTCCGGGAGGCGGCGCTTCGCTGCGTGAGCGGGAAGAACGCGCACGGCATCCGGGAGCTCGGACGCTCCGCCGGCGCGGAGCCGGAAAAGGCGGAGGCGCTGTGCGAGCTTTTGGGCATCTACGGCGCCTATGCGGACGCGCTGCCGCGTCTGGAGCGTCTGTGCGCCGGGCGGGGGCTGGAGGACGAGCTTTCCTATCTGCGCGGCGTCCTCTCCGTATTCGACGGCAGCGGAATGGAGGAGCGGATCCGGCTGGATTTCTCCTCCGTGAGCAACATGAACTACTACAACGGCATCCTGTTCAAGGGCTTTATCCGGGGCATCCCCGGCAGCGTTCTCTCCGGCGGGCAGTACGACCAGCTGATGCGGAAGATGGGCCGGCGCTCGCGCGCGGTGGGCTTCGCCGTGTACCTTGACATGCTGGAGCGGCTGGGCGACACGGGAAACGCCGTGCCCGCCTTCGCGGAAGCCTGAGAACGGGAGGGAAGATACCATGCTCAATATTGCGCTGCCCAAGGGGCGGCTGGGCGAATCGGTCTACACGGCGTTCGAGCGGGCGGGCTTTCCCTGCCCGTCCATCCTGGAGAACAGCCGCAAGCTGATCTTTGAAAACGCGGAGGCGGACGTCCGCTATTTCTGGGTCAAGCCCTCCGACGTCGCGATCTACGTCGAGCGCGGCGCGGCGGACGTCGGCGTGGCGGGAAAGGACATCCTGCTGGAATACGAGCCGGACGTCTATGAGCTGCTGGACCTCGGGGTGGGGAAGTGCCGCATGGCGGTCGCCGCGCCGAAGGGCTGGCGGGACAATCCGCAGCACACGCTGCGCGTGGCGACGAAGTTCTCCCGCATCGCGCGCGGCCATTACGCCGCCGCGGGACGGGACATCGACATCATCCATCTCAACGGCTCCATCGAGATCGCGCCGATCCTGGGGCTGTCCGACGTGATCGTGGACATTGTGGAGACGGGGACGACGCTGCGGGAGAACGATCTCGAGGTCGTCGAGACCGTTGTTCCCATCAGCGCGCGCCTGATCGCGAACCGGTCGAGCTTCATATTCAAGACGGAGCAGATCGACCGCCTGACGCGGGAGCTGGCGCGGGAAAGCGGGGGAGAGGCATGATACGCCTGATGAAATACGGCGAGACGCCGAACAGCGAGGTCCTTCTGCGCGGCTATTCCGGCGCGGACGTCGGCGCCGCCGTGTCGGAGATCATCGCCGACGTGCGAAGGAACGGCGATCGGGCGCTTTTTGCCTATGCCGAGAGGTATGACCGCGCGAAGCTGACGGCGCTGGAGGTGAGCCGCGCCGAGCTGGACGCGGCGCTTCGCGCGGTCGAGCCGGAGTTCCTGCGCGTGCTGGAGCGCGCGGCGGCGAACATCCGCGCCTTCCATGAAAAGCAGAAGCGCACGGGCTTCGTCCTCAGCGAGGAGGACGGCGTCGTGCTGGGGCAGAAGGTCACGCCCATCGAGCGCGTGGGACTCTGCGTTCCGGGCGGAAAAACGCCTTTGGCGTCGACGGTGCTGATGGATGCCGTTCCCGCGAAGCTGGCGGGCTGCCGGGAGCTGGTCATGGTCACGCCCGCCAAGCCCGACGGGAGCGTCGATCCCGTCATCCTTGCCGCGGCGTCCGCGGCGGGCGTGGACCGAATCTTTAAGCTCGGCGGGGCGCAGGCGGTCGCGGCGCTCGCCTACGGGACGGAGAGCGTGCCGCGGGTGGACAAGATCGTCGGCCCCGGCGGCGCGTACGTCGCGGAGGCGAAGCGTCAGGTCTCCGGCGTCGTCGGCATCGACATGATCGCGGGACCGAGCGAGGTGCTGATCGTCGCCGACGGCAGGAGCGACGCGAGGCACATCGCGGCGGATATGCTGGCGCAGGCGGAGCATGACGTTCTGGCGACGGCGGTGCTGGTCACCGACTCGCAGGCGCTGGCGGAGGCGGTGCGCGACGAGCTGGAGGCGCAGCTTCCCCTCCTGGAGCGGGAGGAGATCGCCCGCGCGTCCATCGAAAACAGCGGCAAGATCATCGTGGCGGAGGACCTGTCCGCCGCGGTGGAGATCGCGAACGAGATCGCGCCGGAGCATCTGGAGCTGTGCGTGGACGACCCGTTTTCGTGGCTGTCCCGGGTGAAGCACGCGGGCTCCGTGTTCCTCGGCCGCAGCAGCCCGGAGGCGCTCGGCGACTATCTGGCGGGGCCGAACCACACCCTGCCGACCGGCGGCGCGGCGCGGTTTTCCAGTCCGCTGTCCGTGGACGATTTCGTGAAAAAGACGCAATTCATCTACTATACGGAGGACGCGCTCCGCGGCGCCGCGGAGGACATCGCGCTCTTCGCGCGAAAGGAAGGCCTGACCGGACACGCCCGCAGCGCGGTCATCCGCTTTGAAGAGAAAAGGGGGGAGTCGAAATGAGCCGCTTTTTCAGCCAGAAGTACAGCGCTCTCGAGCCCTACACCCCCGGCGAGCAGCCGCGGGATATGAAGTACGTCAAGCTCAACACCAACGAATCGCCCTTCCCGACCTCGCAAAAGGCGGTGCGGGCGGCGGCGGAGGCGGCGGAGCGTCTGCGGCTGTACTCCGACCCGGAGTGCACGCTGCTGACGGAGAAGCTCTGCGAGGTCTACGGCCTTGCGCGGGACGAGGTGGTTTTCACCAACGGCTCGGACGAGATTTTGAATTTCGCCTTCATGGCGTACTGTGACGCGGAGCACCCCGCCGCGTTCCCAAACATCACCTACGGCTTTTATCCGGTGTTCGCGGCGGTCAATCTGCTGCCCTATGAGGAGCTTCCGCTGCGGGAGGACTTCACCATCGACACGGAGGCGTATCTCGGCATCCACAAGACTGTGTTTCTCGCCAATCCCAACGCGCCGACGGGGATCGCCCTGCGGCCGGAGGAGATCGCGCGCATCGCGGAGAGCAACCCGGACAACGTGGTCGTCGTCGACGAGGCGTACGTCGACTTCGGCGCGGAGAGCTGCCTGCCCCTGACGCGGAAATACGAGAATCTGCTGGTCGCGCAGACCTTCTCCAAGTCGCGCTCCATGGCGGGCGCGCGGCTGGGCTTCGGCGTCGGGAACCCCGCGCTGATCCGCGACCTCAACACGATCCGCTATTCGACCAACCCCTACAACATCAACAGCATGACGCTGGCGGCGGGCGTCGGCGTGCTGAGCGACGAGGAATACACGCGGAAGAACTGCCTCGCCATCCGCGAAAACCGCGCCTTTGCCGCGGAGGAGCTCAAAAAGCTGGGCTTCACGATGACGGATTCGCTCGCGAACTTCCTCTTTGCGCGCCACCCGGCGGTCAGCGGCGAAACAATCTACCGCGAGCTCAAGGCGAAGGGCGTGCTGGTGCGGCACTTTACCAAGCCGGAGATCTGCGAGTACAACCGCATCACCGTCGGCACGCGGGAGCAGATGCAGATCCTGCTCGACAAGGTCAAAGAGGTTTTGGAGGAACATTTATGAGTACGGCGGAAAACACCAGAACGGCGGAGATCGCCCGGACGACGGCGGAGACGGATATCTCGCTGTCCCTCGCGCTGGACGGCGGCGCCGTCGCGGTCGATTCGGGCTGCGGCTTCCTCGATCACATGCTCACGCTCTTCGCGCGGCATGGGCGCTTTGGACTGACGCTGCGCTGCAAGGGCGATACGAACGTCGATTACCACCACACGACCGAGGACGTCGGCATCGTGCTGGGACAGGCGTTCGCGGAGGCGCTGGGCGACAAGCGCGGCATCCGGCGCTACGGCAGCATGCTGCTCCCGATGGACGAGGCGCTGATCCTCTGCGCCGTCGACCTCTCCGGGCGGGCGTACTTGGGCTATGAGCTGAACGTCCCCACGCAGAAGGTGGGGGACTTCGACACGGAGCTCGCCAAGGAATTCTTCTGGGGCTTTGCGCGCAGCGCGGCGTGCACGCTGCACCTGCGCAAGTTCGCGGGGGAGAACTCCCACCACATTCTCGAGGGCGCGTTCAAGGCGTTTGGGCGCGCCATGCGGGAGGCCGTCGCCATCGACGACGCCTGCCGCGACGAAATCCCCTCCACGAAAGGAATGCTGTGATGATCGCAATCATTGATTATGGCGTCGGAAACCTGTTTTCCCTCAAAAGCTCCTTTGCCGCCATCGGGCAGGAGGCGGTCGTGACCTCCGACCGGTCGGTGATCCATGACGCCGACAAGATCATTTTTCCCGGCGTCGGCGCCTTTCGCGACGCGATCGGCAAGCTGCGCGCGAGCGGGCTGGACGCCGTGGTGCGCGAGGAGGCGCAGAGCGGCAAGCCGCTGATGGGCATCTGCCTCGGGATGCAGCTCCTCTTTGAAAAGGGCTACGAGTACGGCGAGTATGACGGCGTCGGGCTTTTGCGCGGCAGCATCCGCCCCATCGCCGACGTGATTCCCAAGGGGCTCAAGATCCCGCAGATCGGCTGGAACGCGCTGAAGATCAAGCGCGAGACGCCGCTGCTCGGGAGAATTCGGGAGGGGGACTGCGTGTACTTCGTCCACTCCTACTATGCCGCCGAGTGCGACGAGAGCGTCGTCGCGACCACCGAGTACGGGGCGGAGCTGACGGCGGCGGTTGCGTACGGCAACGTCTACGGCTGCCAGTTCCACCCGGAAAAGAGCGGCGCCGTGGGGCTCAATATCCTGCGGGCGTTCTGTGAGGATGTGTGACGATGTTTATTTTTCCCGCCATAGACCTCTATGAGAAAAAAGCGGTGCGGCTCTATCAGGGTGACTACGCGCAGATGACCGTCTACAGCGACGATCCGCCCGCCCTCGCGCGGGACTTTGTCCGCTGCGGCGCGCGCCATATCCACCTCGTCGACCTTGAGGGGGCGAAGACCGGCGGCATGCCGAACTTCGACGTCGTGCGCGCGATCAAGGAGGCAAGCGGCGTATTCTGCGAGCTGGGCGGCGGCGTCCGCTCGATGGAGACCGCCGAACGGTATCTGGACGCGGGACTGGACCGCGTCATTCTCGGCACGGCGGCGCTGACGGACGAGGCGTTCCTGCGCGCGGCGGTGGAGCGCTTCGGGGAGAGGATCGCCGTGGGCGTCGATATCAAGGACGGCTTTGTCGCCATCCGCGGCTGGACGGAGCGGTCGAACGCGGACGCCTTCGACTTTTGCGCGCGGATGCAGACGCTGGGCGTCAAAACCCTGATCTGCACCGATATTTCCCGGGACGGAGCCATGCGCGGCACGAACCGGGAGCTGTACCAAAAGCTGTCAAGCAGATTTACATTACAGATCGTTGCCTCCGGCGGCGTATCCACGCTGGAGGACGTGCGTCAGCTCGCCGGCATGGGGCTGTACGGCGCGATCATCGGCAAGGCGTACTACACGGGCGCGATCGACCTGAAGGAAGCCGTCAAGGCGGCGAGCGAGGTGGAAGCATGATCACAAAACGCATCATCCCCTGTCTGGACGTGAAGGACGGCAGGGTCGTCAAGGGAGTCAATTTCCAGGGGCTGGGCGACGTCGCCTCCCCGGTGGAGCTGGCGAAGCACTACAGCGAAAGCGGCGCGGACGAGCTGGTATTCTACGACATCACCGCCTCCGCCGAGGGCAGGACGATCTTCACGGATATCCTGCGCGAGACGGCGCGCAACGTGTTTATCCCGCTGACCGTCGGCGGCGGCATCAACACGGTCGACGATTTTGACCGCGTGCTCAAATGCGGCGCGGACAAGGTCAGCGTCAACTCCGGCGCGATCCGCAATCCCGCCCTCATCGGCGAGGCGGCGAAGCGCTACGGCGACCAGTGCGTCGTGCTGTCCGCGGACGTCAAGCGCGTGGACGGCGTGTTCCGCGTGTTCGCCCGCGGCGGGCGCGAGAATACCGGCATGGAGGCGATCGAGTGGATCCGCCGCTGCGTCGGCGAGGGCGCGGGCGAGGTCGTGGTCAACTCCATCGACACCGACGGCGTCAGGGGCGGCTTCGATCTCGAAATGCTCGCCGCGGTCTGCGAGGCGGTGAACGTGCCCGTGATCGCCTCGGGCGGCGCGGGGAAGATCGAGGATTTTATTACGCTCTTTCAGACGCTTCCCAAGGTGGACGCGGGGCTTGCGGCGTCGATCTTCCACTTCGGCGAGGTCGAGATCGGCGAGCTGAAAAAGGCAATGGCGGCAAACGGCATTCCCAGCCGCCTGTAAAGGAGAAAACCATGATAGATATTTCGGAGCTCAAATTCGACGAGCGCGGGCTGATCCCCGCCGTCGTGGTGGACGCGGTGACCAAGCGCGTCCTGACGCTGGCGTACATGAACGAGGAAAGCCTGCGCATTTCGATGGAGAAGGAGCTGACCTGCTTCTGGAGCCGCTCGCGGCAGGAGCTTTGGCTCAAGGGCGAGACCAGCGGCAACTATCAGCACATCGTCTCCATCACCGCCGACTGTGATCGCGACGCGCTCGTCGTCGTGGTGGAGCCGGACGGCCCCGCCTGCCATCTCGGCACGGAAAGCTGCTTCGAGTATCCCGTGTTCCAGAGCGAAGAGCGGGAGGAATTCTCCCTGCGCGGGCTTTACAGGCTCCTGCAGGGCCGCAAGGCGGAGCTGCCGGAGGGCTCGTACACGACGTATCTCTTTGAAAAGGGGCTCGACAAGATTTTGAAAAAGGTGGGCGAGGAGTCCACGGAGGTCATTATCGCCGGCAAGGCGCGGGACAAGAGGGAGACGATCTATGAGATCGCGGACCTCGCCTATCACGTCATGGTGCTGATGGTCGAGGCGGGTATTACGCCGGAGGACGTGCAGCAGGAGCTCGCCTCGCGCCATGTGATCGACCACAAGGTCAAGCAGGAGAAGATGGTATGAGTCCGGCCTTCGATCTGCATACGCACACGGTCTACTGCGACGGGAAGGACACGACGGAGGAAATGGCGCGCGCCGCCCTGTCCCTGGGCCTGGACTGCCTGGGCTTCTCCGGCCACGGCTACGCGCCCTACGACACGGACTGCTGCATGACCCGCGAGGGCGCGGCGGCGTACCGGGCGGAGATCGCCGCGCTGCGGGACAGGTATGCGGGGCGGCTTCGAGTTTTCTGCGGCGTGGAGCAGGACTATTGGTCGGAGGAAGCTACGGCGGACTACGAGTATGTGATCGGCTCCGTCCACTATGTGAAGAAGGACGGCGAGATGCTTTGCATCGACGATACGCCCGAGCGGACCAAAGCTGCCGCGGAGGGGCATTTCGGCGGCGACTGGTACGCGCTGGCCGAGGCGTATTTCAAAACAGTGGCAGATGTCGTCGAGAGAACGCGCTGCGATATCATTGGGCATTTTGACCTCATCTCCAAGTTCAATGAAAAGGAGCCGATGTTCGATCCGTCGCATCCGCGCTATGTGAAGGCGTGGCAATCGGCGCTGGACGCGCTGTTGCCGTACGGAAAGCCCTTCGAGGTCAACACCGGGGCTATGTCGCGCGGCTGGCGCACGTCGCCGTACCCGGACGCGGACATGCTCGCGTACATCCGCTCTGGCGGCGGGCGGCTCGTCCTGTCGAGCGACAGCCACAGCGCCCGGACCATCGGCTACGCGTTCGAGCAGCTGGAGGAGGCGCTGGGCGAGAGCCTGATCCGAAATGTGGAGGAAGTGCTGTGACTGATTTTCTTTCCTTTCTGCGGGGCAACCCCTATCCCGGACGCGGGATCGCCGTGGGGCACGAGCGCGTGTATTACTTCATCATGGGCCGCAGCGAGAACAGCCGCAACCGCGTCTTTGAGGAGACGGAGGACGGCATCCGCACGCGCGCCTTCGACGAGAGCAAAATGACCGACCCCAGCCTCGTCATCTACCATCCGGTGCGCCGCACGGAGCGGGGGCTGATCGTCACGAACGGCGACCAGACCGACACGATACGCGACATGGGTGATTTCCGCGCCGCGCTGATGACGCGCACCTTTGAGCCGGACGCGCCGAACTGGACGCCGCGCATCTCCGCGATGCTCTGTGGGGACGGGAGCTTCGAGCTGTCCATCCTCAAGCGCTCCCCGGACGGACGCTGTGTGCGGGAGTTTTTCGCCTACGAGGGCTGCGCGCCGGGCGAGGGGCGGTTTTTGAGCACCTATCGGGGCGACGGGAACCCGCTGCCCTCCTTCGCCGGGGAGCCGATGGAGATCGATCTGCCGGAGCCGGAGGCGGTCTGGGACGCGCTCGATGGGGCGAACAAGGTGGCGCTTTACGCCAACGTGCATGGCACGGTGAAGCTCTTTAACAAGCTCCTGGGGGACTGACTTGAAACAAAGACGCAGGGAGGACCGACATGACGGAATTTACGCTCAAATACGGAACGAACCCCAATCAGACGCCCGCGCGCCTCTTTATGGAGGACGGCGGCGAGCTGCCGGTCGAGGTGCTCAACGGCAATCCGGGCTATATCAACTTTCTTGACGCGCTCAACGCCTGGCAGCTGGTGCGCGAGCTGAAGCAGGCGCTGCATCTGAGCGCCGCGGCGTCGTTCAAGCATGTGAGCCCTGCCTCGGCGGCGGTGGGCATCCCGCTGTCCGGCCCGATGAAGCGCTCCTGCTTCGTGGACGACGTGGAGGGGTTGGACGATTCCCCGCTCGCGAGCGCATACGCCAGGGCGAGGGGGTCGGACCGCGTCAGCTCGTTCGGGGACTGGGCGGCGCTTTCGGACGTGTGCGACGTGACGACGGCGCGGCTCTTGAAGCGCGAGGTCTCCGACGGGGTGATCGCCCCGGGCTACGAGCCGGCGGCGCTTGAGATCCTGAAAACGAAGCGGGACGGCCGGTACAACATCGTGCGCATCGATCCGTCCTACGAGCCCGCCGAGCTGGAACGCCGGCAGGTTTTCGGCGTGACCTTCGAGCAGAAGAGAAACGACGCCGTCATCAACGCGGAGCTGCTGCGCAACATCGTCACGAAGAACCGGGAGCTGCCCGCCAGCGCGGCGCGGGACCTGATCGTCGCGCTCGTCACGCTCAAATACACGCAGTCCAATTCCGTCTGCTTCGCCGTCGGCGGGCAGACCGTCGGCGTGGGCGCGGGCCAGCAGTCGCGCATCCACTGCACGCGGCTCGCCGCCTCAAAGGCGGACACCTGGTTCCTGCGCCAGTCGCCCAAGGTGCTCGCCCTTCCGTTCTGGGAGGATATCCGCCGCCCCGAGCGCGACAACGTGATCGACGGCTACATCAACCAGAATGAGGAGGACGTCTGCGCCGAAGGCGTATGGCACCGCTACTTCTCGCGCCGTCCCGAGCCCTTTACCAGGGAGGAGCAGCGCGCGTTTCTGAGGAACATCGACGGCGTGGCGCTGGGCTCCGACGCGTTCTTCCCCTTCGGCGACAACATTGAACGCGCCTGCCGCAGCGGCGTGCGCTTCGTCGCCCAGCCGGGCGGCTCCGTGCGCGACGCGGAGGTGATCGCCTCCTGCGACCGGCACGATATGGTCATGGCAATGACGGGGACGCGGCTGTTCCATCACTGACCGGGACGCGCCTGCGCAACGAAGAAACGGGGGGCATGATCGTGAATCAGCAGATATACAGCCGGCTGGGAGACATCGGGGCAAGCCCGTATTTCACCGGCGCAAAGAAGCTGAATTCCCAATACGCGAAGATCGAAAAGCACTATGAGCGCGGCGAGCACGGCGCGTGCGTGGAGGCGTGCAGCACGCTGTTCGAGCAGCTCATGGGCGGATTGTACCTCAGCGTCATGGGGGAGGAGGCGCCGCTTGCCGTGATCCTCAGCGACATCGACTTCTGGCAGGTGATCGACGACAGGGAGTTCTGCGACAGGGCGGGGATGCTGCAATACGCCTGTTACCGCATCGCGGAAACGCCGTGCGGCGAGGGCGACCCGGAAAAAGAGGCGGAGCTTGCCAAGTCGGGGCTGGAGGACGTCATCGAGGACACGGCGCGCTTTCTCTCGCAGGAGGGGGACGGGAAATGCCTCGATCCCGCCGTGCTCGCGCGCGAGGATGTGCGGGAGGCGATCCTTGCGCTGGTGGAGGGCTTTTCCGCGCAGCTGGACGCCGCCGGATGCAGCGGGGGCGTTTCGATGCAGCCGCCGTACATGAACGCGATCCTGCTGGACTTCCCGGAGCGGGAGACCGCGCCCTGGGCGCGCTTCATCGCGCAGCGGCTGAAAAAGGCGGGGCTTCTCACCTCGGCGAAGCTGCGCACGCTGGATGCGGAGCAGGTCGTCCTCGAGCGCGTGGGTCTGACGAACGAGTTCATCCGCCGCGCGTCGGCGGAGGCGAACGGCGGCGCGCTTCTGATCGAGCACTTCGAGGAATTCGACATGCCCTGCCTCGGCGGGAACCTCATGGACCGCGCGCTTCAGACGATCCTGACCGCCGCGGACAACTACCGGGGCTCGCTGTGCATCGTGGTGTCCGGCATGGGCGAGAGGGTGGAAAAGACGATCTGCCGCACGGACCGGGCGGGGAACCGCTTCCCGCTCGCCCTGTCGCTGCGGGAAGCAAAGGAATAGAAAAAGAAATAGAAAAAGAGGGGAGAGGCGCGCCGCCTCTCTCCTCTTTTTGATTTCGGAAGTTCTATTGCTCCGAAGTATCTGTCGGGATGCCTTCGGAGGGGAAGCCGCCGTCCTGCGGGGCGCCGTCGGAAGGAAAGACCGCCTGCGGGAAGCCGCCGTCCTGCGGGGCGCCGTCGGCGGGAAAGACCGCCTGCGGGAAGCCGCCGCCCTGCGAAATGCCCTCGGAGGGAAAGACCGCCTGCGGAAAGCCGCCGTCCTGCGGAATGCCCTCGGCGGGGAAGGCCGCCTGCGGAAGACCGCCGGCGGAAGAATCGCCGGGAGCGTCCAGCGTCAATTCTATGGGAGTCTGCACGGCGCTGCCGAGCTCGCTGGCGGCAACCTCCGCGCCGATCGCCTCCGCCGCCTGCGAGAGCCTTGCCGCCTCCGCCTCTCCGTGGGCGGCGATGCGGCCCTCGACATGCGCCTGCCTTGCCGCCTCCGCGCCCTCCTCGCGCGCCTGCTGCACGGCGTCCTCCTTCTCCTTCGCGGCGCGCTTGAGCTCCTTTTCCAGGACCTTTTTGTTGTGCCGCTTTTCAAAGAGATGGACGATATGCGCGATCATGGCGACAAAGACCAGCACGATGCCGATCCAGCTGGCGACGCCCAGGGGGAACATGGTTTTGAACGTCCAGAATTCGGGAATGCCGAGGAAGAAGAACAGCACCGAGCAGGCGAGCGCCGCGCCGAAGAGCAGCACCCACAGCACCGACTTGACCGCCGAGGCTTTTCTGACGCGCAGATAGCTGAGCAGGAAAAACAGCGCGAGCAGAAGACAGGCGGGGTACTGCGCGTACAGGAGATATTTCCAGGTCATACCGGCGCCTCCCCTCAGAGCATGCACTTTTCGCGCATGAGATACTGGCCGTTTTGCCCGCCGACGACCTCGCCCCGGTCGACCGCGAGCACGCCGCGCAGATACACGGAGCGGATGGAGCCGGAGGTTTTGAAGCCCTCAAACGGCGTATAGCCCGCCTTCGACGCAAGCTCCGCGCCGCGGAGCACATGGTCGGCGTTCGGGTCGTAGACGACGATGTCCGCGTCGCTGCCCTCGGCGAGAACGCCCTTGCGCGGATAGAGCCCGTAGAGCTTCGCGGGATTCTCGGACAGCGCGCGGCACATGCCGGCGAGGCCCAGACGCTTCTGCGCCACGCCCGCGGTATAGATCAGCTCGCCGCGCGTTTCCACGCCGGGAAGCCCGCCGGGAATCTTCGTGAAGTCCTCGCGCCCCATCTCCTTCTGCGCGTGCGTGAAGGAGCAGTGGTCGGTGGAGACGGTCTGCACCTCGCCGCGGCGCAGCGCCTTCCAGAGAGCTTCTGCGTCGTCCTTCGTGCGGATGGGCGGCGCGCAGACAAAGCTTGCCGCGCGCTCAAAGTCCGGATCGTAGTAGACCGAGTCGTCCAGCAGCAGATACTGCGGGCAGGTCTCGACATAGACCGTCTGTCCGCGCGAGCGCGCCGCCGCGATCTCCGCGAGGGACTGACGGTTCGTTGTGTGCACGAGGATCACGGGAGCATCCGCCGCCTGCGCGATGTGGAGGATACGGTTCACCGCCTCCGCCTCGAGACAGTCCGGGCGCGCCTGCGGATGGGACGAGACGTCCGCGCCGCGTCCCGCCGCCTTGAGCTCGGCGATGCGCGCGTCGATGACGCCGGCGTTCTCACAGTGGAAGCCGCACACGCCGCCGCGCTTCGTCAGCGCCTTGAGCGCGCGGTACAGGTCCTCGTCCGGCAGCAGCATGGCGGGGTAGGTGAGGTACATCTTGAACGAGGTGATGCCGGCGGCAAACATGTCGTCCAGCTCGCGCTCGATGCCCTCGTTCCAGTCGTCGATGGTCATGTGGAAGCCGTAGTCGCACCAGCATTTGCCGTCCGCCTTCTCGTGCCAGAGCTTGAGTCCGTGGGCAAGCGTCTCGCCCTTGTTGGGGCAGGCAAAGTCGATGACCGTGGTGGTGCCGCCGCGGAGCGCCGCGCGCGTGCCGCTCGAAAAGTCGTCGGCGGTGGTGGTGTTGCAGACGTCGAGGTCGAAATGCGTGTGCGCGTCGATGAAGCCGGGAAAGAGGTAGCAGTCCGTCACGTCGACGACCTGCGTATCCCACGGCGCGCCGGCGATCACGTGCCCGAGCTTCTCGATTTTGTCGCCGTTGATGAGCACGTCGGCACGCCTGCTGGATTTTCCGCTGACGACGAAGCCGCCGCGCAGGATGGTTTTCATAGGACGTCACTCCTTTGTTCACAATCTTACTTTTTTATCATAGCACAGTTCTCCGCGGATTTCCATATAAAAATACAGGGGAGCCGCGCGGAGGAAAATGGCAGGACGGACGCCGCCGTTTTGGGATTGCAGCACGGCAAGGTCTGTGCTGCGGAGTCGCATCCGGAGGCTCTGGACGGCCTGCTGCTCTGCGCCGCTTATCCGATGAAAGCCATCGGCGCCGGGCTCAGGGTCGTGTCGGTTTACGGGACGAACGACGGCGTGCACAACTATGAACGCTTTGAGGCGGGCAAGCAGTTTCTTCCGCCCGACGCGGTCGAGCACGCGATCGAGGGCGGCAACCACGGGCAGTTCGGCAATTACGGGGACCAGCGCGGAGACCGCGCCGCGACGATCACCGCGGCGGCGCAGCAGGCGGAGACGGTCGAGGTGTTTCTGTCCGCCATACAGGACAGGTGAATTTATTTGAATACTACGAAATCCGGGGATGTGAAAGAGCCGACGCCTTTCACATCCCCGATAAACTATCCTTTCTATCGGACAGGTCCCTTGCTAGGATATGACTGTCAAAGGGGAGGAGAGACGCCTGAAACAAGCGGCACGGTGAGAAAGGAGGTCCCTGAAAATGAATGAGGAGTATTTGACGCAGAGACTGGAGGACCTGAACGGGCGGCTGGAGGAGCTGACGGACAGACTGCCGGAGAGCTGCATGGACGAGCGGTACGACCGTCTCGTCTGCGCGAGGCTGACCGACGAGACGGTCGACGCCGTGATCCCCGCGCATCTGTTCACCGTCGAGGACGTCCTGACGGCGATCGGGCGGGTGAAGACAAGGCTTGACGAGATCCGCCGCGGGAAGCGGACAGACGAACGGCGCGCCGCCGGCGGAACGATTATCGGACAGCTTGTGTTCGCGGGTTTTGCGGATGCGGAGCGGAAGCTCGCGTCCTGAGAAGGGGAGGAAACGGATATGACGCCGTTGGCTTTGCTTCTCACGCTGCTCGGGGTCGGGTATGTGACGCGGCTGCTCATGCGTTTTTTCGTCTGGCTGGACGGCGCGGATGCGCCGGAGGAGACAGCGGCGGAGACCGAGGCGCGCGAAGCGGCGTGCCCGGAGGACGAGGCGCCCGGCAGGGCGGCATAGAGAAGCATACGAATCTGAAAGCACCGGTTGAAGAATCCCGCGATCTGTGATAAACTCTTTGCAAACGATTCGGAAGAAACGGGAAACGCATGGCAGAGAGGAGGGAATCCGCGGGATGTACCGGATCGAACGGGACGGCGTGCGCTGGGCGCTGACGGTGGACGGCGTGCGCGTGCTGTCGCACACGGCGGAGACGCCGTTTGTCACGGCGGTGCGCCGGGAAAAGACCTATCGCATGGTGCGCGGCAGCGTGAAGGAGCAGGTCCGCGAGGCGGAGCGCGTCCCGCTGACGCAGGTCGAAGCGGTCTCGGAGAATGTCGTCGCCTTCTCCGCCGCCGGACACCGCGCGGAGGCGTTGCTTGCTCCCTGCGAGGGGGGCGTGCGCCTTGCGCTTGCCGGCGAGGAGGGCTGGGCGTATGAGTTCCGCCTTCCGGCGGAAAAGGGCGAGGCGGTCTTCGGCGGCGGAGAGCAGTACCGCAAGGTGAACCTGCGCGGCGAGACGGTCGTCAACTTCGTCTCCGAGCACATCAAGGCGTCCGCCATATTGCAAAAGGCGGTGCTGCCGCGCGCGCTGTACCGCGAAAAGCCGCACAGGCGCATCGGCTCCTACGCGCCGATGCCGGTCTTCGTCACCGACCGGGGGCGGCTGATCCTCTTTGAGACCTCGGCGGACGGGACCTCCCGCTTCGGCGCGAGGGAGTACCGCTTCAGCTTTGACCGCTGCCCGGAGGCGCTGACGCTTGCCTGCGGGGCGGACTATCGCTCCCTTGCCCGCGTGCTTGCCGCGCGCTTCCCGAACCGGCAGTACCTGCCGGACTGGTGCGGCGACGGCATGATCCTGGGCATTCAGGGCGGCACGCAGACGATCCTCGACAAGACCTTCGCCATGCTCGACGCGGGCGCGGCGGTCTGCGGCGTGTGGAGCCAGGACTGGTCGGGCGAGAAGCGGACCGTCATGGGCAAGCAGGTCCGGTGGAACTGGGAGGTCGACGAAACGCTCTATCCCGGCCTCGCCGGGGCGATCGAAAAGCTGAACGCGCGCGGCGTGCGCTTTCTCGCCTACATCAACCCGTATCTGGTGCGGGACGGACGGCTGTACGGGCTGTTTAAGAAAAAGGGCTGGCTCATCACGCGGCGGAGCGGGGAGGTCTATCACATCAAGTCCACGACCTTCGACGCCGGCATGATCGACCTGACGAACCCGGAGGCGGTGCGGTATACGAAGGACGTGCTCATCAAGCGCAACATGCTGGACCTCGGCGTCTCGGGCTGGATGGCGGACTTCGGCGAGTATCTGCCCGTGGACTGCGTGCTGCACGAGGGCGAGGCGCGGCTGCTGCATAACGAGTGGCCGGTGCTGTGGGCGAAGCTCAACCGCGAGGCGATCGAGGAGTACGGCAGGGACGACGTGTTCTTCTTCACGCGCTCCGGCTACCTGGGAATTCAGGAATACGCCCCCTGCCTCTGGAACGGCGACCAGCACACGGACCGCACGCGGGACTACGGAATGCCCTGCGTCATGCCCGCCAGCTTTTCCCTGGGATTTTCCGGCGTTCCGATGGTGCACTGCGACGCGGGAGGCTTCTTCTCCTTCGGCAAGCTCAAGCGCGACGGGGAGCTGTTTGTCCGCTGGATGGAGATGTGCGCGTTCAGCCTGCTGATGCGCTCGCACGAGTCGATCCGCCCCTGGGCGAACGCGCAGTTCGACGCGCCGGAGGTCAAGCCCCACACCGTGCGCCTGACATGTGTGCACAGGGCGCTGCGACCGTATTTGGAGACCTGCATCCGCAAGGCGGGGGAGGGAATCCCGGCGATCCGTCCGGATTTTTACGAGGAAATGGATTTCGCCGCGAGCCGCGACCCGTATTCGTATTTTCTGGGCGACGAGCTGTATGTCTGCCCGGTTTTGGAGCGTCACGCCGACAAGCGGAGGGTGTTCCTGCCCAAGGGCGTATGGGTGCATTTCTGGACCGGAAAGGTTTACGCGGGCGGAGAACGCTGCACCGTGCCCGCGCCGCTGGGGGAGACCCCGGTATTCTACCGCGCGAACGGCGCGCATCTGGAGCTGTTTCGCGAGACGGCGAAGCAATACAGGCTGAAGGAGGGGGAGCAGTGACATGGAGCAGAGCTATATCGCACAGACCAGCGGCATCCGCGCGAAGGACAAGATCGGCTATGCCTTCGGCGATCTGGCGTCCTGCCTGGTCTTCGGACTGACGCAGAGCGTCCTGAACAAGTACTACACCGACGTGCTGGAGATCAGCGTTCTGAGCGTGATGGTGATGACGATCGTCGCGCGCGTCTGGGACGCGGTGAACGATCCGATCTGGGGCAGGCTGATCGACGGGGCGAAGAAGTACCCGGACGGGCGCTACCGCCACTGGATCAAGGTTTTCTCCGTGCCGACGGCGCTCTCCGCTGTGCTGATGTTCCTCGACGTGCGCGGCTTTTCCGAGGGGGGACGCATCGCGTGGATCTATTTCACCTACATCCTCTTCGGAATGCTCTATACCTGCATCAACATCCCCTACGGCTCGCTGGCGCAGGTCATCACCAGCGACGACCGGGAGCGCTCGTCGCTGTCCGTGTTCCGCTCGGTCGGCTCCACCTTCGGCGCGATGCCCGCGATGGTGCTCGCCTCGATGTGCTATGTGACGCTCGCCGACGGGCACAAGGTCATGGACCAGACCCGCGTCCTCGTCGGAGCGGGCGCCATCGCCGCGCTGAGCATTGTGTTCTACATCCTCTGCTATGCGTGGAGCCGCGAGCGCGTGGATACCAGCCCTGCCCCGCGGGAGAAGGGGCAGGCCGCGAAGGTCATCCGGACGCTTCTCAAAAGCCGCCCCTTTATGGCGGTCAGCCTCGCCAGCATGCTCTACCTCGCGGCGCAGATGTTCGGACAGGGCTACAACACCTACCTGTTCCACCACTACTTCAACCGTCCGGGGCTGACGATGCTGCCCACCGTGTTCCAGTATTTCCCCGTGGCGGTCGTCATGTTCTTCGCGACGAAGCTCGGCAACCGCTTCGGACGGCGGGAGGTCTGCGCCGGCGGCATGCTGCTGGCGGCGGCGTTCTATATCGCGCTGTTCGTGCTGGCGCTGTTCGGCATTACGCCGGTGTGGCTTTACCTCGCCGCCTGCCTGATGTCCGGCATCGGCTCGGCGTTCATCTTCCTGCTCGTCTGGGTGCTCGCCACCGACGCCATTGACTACAACAGGGTCACCTACGGGCTCAATGACGAGGCGACCAGCTACGCGTTCTATTCCTTCATGCGCAAGCTCGGCACCACCGTCGCCACCATCCTCATCAACGTGCCGCTGCTGCGCATCGGCTATAACGGAAGCACGCTGCGGACCGAGGGGCTGACCGACACGGCGCTGCGGAGCATGTACGATTTTTCGGTCATCATCCCGGCAGTGCTGTTCCTGCTGGTGTTCCTGATCCTCTGGTTCATGTACCCGCTGACCAGGCAGCGCACCCAGGAGCTGCAGCGGCAGAAGGAGGCGCTGCTCCGCGAGCAGGCGCAGAAATGAGGAAGACGTATCGCATCGCCGTCATCCCCGGGGACGGCATCGGGCCGGAGGTCATCCGGGAGGCGGTCAAGGTCCTCAACGCCACGGCGGAGCTGGACGGCGGCTTTGCCTTCGCCTTTACCGAATATCCGTGGGGCTGCGGGTACTATCGGGAGACCGGCGAGATGATGCCGGAGAACGCGCTGGAGCTGCTGCGCGGGAGCGACGCGATCCTGCTCGGCGCGGTCGGCGCGCCCGGCGTGCCGGACCACATCTCTCTGCGGGGGCTGCTGCTGCGGCTGCGGCAGGGCTTCGACCAGTACGTCAATCTGCGGCCCGTCCGGCTGCTGCGCGGCGCCGCCTGTCCGCTCAGGGACGTCTCGCCGGAGGAGGTCGATATGACCTTCGTCCGCGAGAACAGCGAGGGCGAGTACAGCGGACAGGGTGCTTGGCTCTATCCGGGCACGCCGCGGGAGGTCGTCATTCAGGACGGCGTGTTCTCCCGCAGGGGCTGCGAGCGCGTGATGCGCTACGCCTACGAGCTGGCGCGCAGGGAGAAAAAGACCCTCACGAGCGTCAGCAAGGCGAACGCGCTGAACTACTCCATGGTGTTCTGGGATCAGGTTTTTGCCGAGCTCGGGCGCGAGTACCCGGACGTGGAGACGCGCTCGCTGCTGGTGGACGCCGCGGCGATGTTCATGGTGAAGGAGCCGTCGCGCTTCCAGATCGTTGTGACGTCGAACCTCTTCGGCGACATTCTGACCGATCTCGGCGCCGCCATCGCGGGCGGCATGGGGCTTGCGGCAGGGGCGAACCTGAATCCGGAGCGCGCGTTTCCCTCGATGTTCGAGCCGATCCACGGCTCCGCGCCCGAGCTTGCGGGCAGGGGCGTCGCCAATCCGCTGGCGGCGATCTGGTCGGCGGCGCAGATGCTTGACTTTCTGGGACATGAGGCGTGGGGCGAACGGATCGTCCGCGCCATCGAAACGCTGCTCGCGAAGGGGACCGCCCTCACGCCCGATCAGGGCGGCACGGCGCGCACGGCGGAGTGCGGCGACGCGCTGGCCGCGCTCCTGCGGTCGCGGCAAGGGGAGAACCCCATCAAATCGTCTGAATAAAAATATAATATAGGTGGACATCCGAGGTCGGAAGAACGTAAAAAATGGATTAAAATTCATCAAAAAGGATATTGACAAATGGAATCCACGGTGCTATACTTCCGTCAAACCGATGAGGAAGAGTGAGTAAGCCTTGACTCCTTTCCCAAAGCGAGCCGCCGGCGGTGGAAGGGCGGTGGAACGGACAGGGCCGAATGGACTTCCGAGGGCAAGCGGAAAGAGCCTTCTCGCGATCAAAGGGCTCGAGTATGTGCGCCGGGGCAGGACTCCCCGTCAACAACGGTCGGCGTATGATAGTACGCACAAAGTGGGCGCGCAAGCGTCAAGCCGGGTGGCACCGCAGGATCATTCATCCTGTCCCAGCAAAGAAATTTGCGGGGACAGGTTTTTTTCTGTCCCACGCCAAGGAAAGGACGGATCCCCATGAAAAAGCTCGTTTCTCTCATCCTCGCGCTCGTTCTCACCCTCTCCCTCGCCGCCTGCGGAGGCGCGGACATGATCGAGCCCGCCAAGGCAAACAACACGGTCAGCACGGCAAACGCTTCCGAAGAAGGCAAGACCTACACCGTCGGCATATGCAATTTTGTCGACGACGCATCCCTCAACCAGATCATCGCGAACATCCGCGAGCGGCTCGACGCCATCGGCGCGGAGCGCGGCGTCAGCTTTGCGATCAACGAGGACAACTGCAACACCGACGCCAACGTGATGAACCAGATCATCGCCAATTTTCAGGCGGACAAGGTCGACCTGATGGTCGGCGTGGCTACGCCGGTGGCGATGGCGATGCAGGCGGCGACCGAGGGGACGGACCTGCCGGTCGTGTTTGCCGCCGTGTCCGACCCGCTGGGCTGCGGGCTGGTGGCCTCGCTCGAGGCGCCCGGCGCGAACCTGACCGGGACCTCCGACTATCTCGACACCAACGCGATCATGAACCTCGTCTTCGCCGCGAATCCCGACGCGGACAAGATCGGACTTCTCTACAACGTGGGCGAGGATTCCTCCACCGCGCCGATCGCCGCCGCCAAGGCATACCTCGACGCGAAGGGCGTCGCCTATGTGGAGCGCACCGGGACCACGGTGGACGAGATCGTGCTTGCGGCGCAGGCGCTCGTCGGCGACGGCGTGGACGCCGTGTTCACCCCGACCGACAACACGGTCATGACCGCGGAGCTGTCCATCTATGAGATATTCGCGAACGCGGGCATCCCGCACTACACCGGCGCGGACAGCTTCGCCCTCAACGGCGCGTTCCTCGGCTACGGCGTCGATTACGCCAACCTCGGCGTCGAGACCGCGAACATGATCGCGGAGATCCTGCTCGACGGCAAGGACGCCGGCAGCGTGCCCGTGAAGACCTTTGACAACGGCACGGCGACGGTCAACACCGAGACCTGCGCCGCTATCGGCCTCGACTACGACGACATTGCCGCGAAGTTCGCCCCCTTCTGCACGCGCGTGCAGCCCATCACCACCGCCGAGAGCTTTGACCAGCTGGCGGGCTAAGGAGCTTCGATCCTCATGCTGTCTATCCTCGAAACCGCGCTGGAGCTTGGCCTGATCGGCTCGCTCACCGTGCTGGCGTTGTTCCTGAGCTATTCGATGCTGGGCGTCTGCGACCTCTCCACCGACGGCTGCTTTACCCTCGGCGCCGCCGTCGGCGCGGTGGTCGCCCTCGCCGGGCACCCGTACCTGTCCCTGCCCGCCGCAATGGGCGCGGGTGTGCTCTCCGGCTTTGTCACCGCCCTGCTGCAAACCAAAATGGGCATTGACAGCCTGCTGGCGGGCATCATCGTCAACACGGGGCTGTACTCGGTCAACATCGCGGTCATGGGCGGCTCCTCGCTGCTGAACATGAACAAGACCCAAACGGTGTTCACGCTGCTCAAGGGCGCGGGCGTCGGCGCGTACAAGATCATGCTCGCGCTGCTCGCGGCTGCGCTGGTTGTCGTGTTCCTCACGCTGTTCCTGCGCACGCGCCTCGGCCTCGCAATCCGCGCGACGGGGGACAATCCCGACATGGTGCGCTCGTCGTCCATCAATCCCGCGTTTACGACCGTCGTCGGACTGTGCGTGGCGAACTCGCTCACGGCGCTCTCCGGCTGCCTGCTGGCGCAGTCGCAGAAGTCGGTCAACATCGACATCGGCGGCGGCATGGTGACCATCGCGCTCGCGTCGCTTTTGATCGGGCGCGCGTTCGCGCCGCGCGGCGGCATCGCGCTGCGCGCGGTCGGGGCGGTGCTCGGCTCGATCGTCTTCCGCGCCGTCTACGCCGTGGCGCTGCGCTTCAACATGCCGGCGTTCATGCTCAAGCTCGTCTCGTCGGTCATCGTCATCATCGCCATCGCGGGGCCCTATCTCAAGGCGCGGTATCCGGAGCTGAGCCGCAGGCTTGCCCACCGGCGCGGAAGGGAGGATGCGTGATGCTGTCCGTCTCCCATATTTCCAAGACCTTCAACCCCGGCACGGTCAACGAAAAGACCGCGCTGCACGATCTGTCGCTCGAGGTGGCGGACGGCGACTTTATCTCCATCATCGGCGCGAACGGCGCGGGAAAATCGACGCTGTTCAACGCCATAGCCGGCAGCTTTTTCACCGACAGCGGGACCATCACGCTCGACGGGGAGGACGTCACGCTCCAAAGCGAGCATCTGCGCGCGAAAAACATCGGGCGGCTCTTTCAGGACCCGATGCGCGGCAGCGCGCCGGGTATGACCATCGAGGAAAACCTTGCCCTCGCGGCAGGGCGCGGCGGCTGGCTGTCCCACGTCACGCGCGCGGAGAAGCAGGCGTTTCGCGACCGGCTCTCCCTGCTCGGCATGGGGCTGGAGGACCGGATGCAGCAGCCGGTGGGGCTGCTCTCCGGCGGGCAGCGTCAGGCGCTGACGCTGATGATGGCGACAATCAATCCGCCCAAGCTGCTGCTGCTCGACGAGCACACGGCGGCGCTCGACCCCGCGACGGCGGAGAAGGTGCTGGCGCTGACCCGCGAGATCGTGGAAAAGGATCGGCTCACCTGCCTGATGGTGACGCACAACATGCAGTCGGCGCTCGATCTCGGCAACCGCACGCTGATGATGGATCAGGGCAATATCATCTTTGACGTGCGGGGGGAGGAGCGCAGCCGGCTTCAGGTGTCCGACCTTCTGGTCCTGTTCCGCGAGGCGGCGGGCAGGAAGCTCGACAACGACCGAATGCTGCTGTCTTAGGGGATGCTATGATAGGATTTGAGTGGAAAAACAGACGGCCGCCGCTTGCGCTTTTGCTTGCGGCGGCGCTCCTGCTTGCCGCCTGCGCGCCCTCCGCGGGACAGACGGCGGAGAATACGGGCGGCGGAACGGAGGCGGCGGAGCTGGAGGCATACTTTTTTGACGCGGGCAAGGCGGACGCGATCCTCCTGACGACGGTGCGGGGCAGCGTCCTGATCGACGCGGGGGAGAAGGGCTTCGGCAAGACCGTCCTCGCGTATCTGGAGGAAAAGGGGATCGCGCGGCTCGATTATCTGATCGTCACGCATTTCGATCAGGACCACGTCGGCGGCGCGGCAAAGATTTTGAACAATATTTCCGTCGGCACGGTGCTGCAAAGCAATTTTCCCAAGGACAGCGACGAGTACGCAAAATACGTCAAGGCGCTGAAAAACGCCGGGATCACCCCCATCACGGTGCGGGAGAGCTACACCTTCACGCTGGACGGCGTCTCCTATGCCGTCGATCCGCCGCGCGCGGCGCGGTATACGACGGACGAGAGCAACAATTCCTCGCTGGTTGTCACCGTGCGCAACGGGGGGAACACGCTCCTGCTTCCGGGCGACGCCGAGACGGAGCGCCTGAACGAACTGCTGGAGGGCGGCGGCGACCTGTCGTGCGACCTGCTGAAGCTGCCGCACCACGGAAAGGACGAGCCGCTGCTGGACGCGCTGCTCGCGGCGGCGCGCCCGCGCTTCGCGGTCATCACCTCCTCGGACGAGGAGCCGGAGAGCGAGGCGGTCGTCGCGGCGCTGGAGCGCGCGGGCGTGACGGTGCTCCTGACGCGAAGGGGCGCGGTGACGGTCCGCAGCGACGGAACGACGCTGACGGTCAAAAACTGAATCGGACAGAAAAACAGCGTCGGCAGAGGCGAAGGTGCCCGCCGATGCTGTTTTTATAGTTTAGCCAGAGCGTTTTTTGTCAGTTTGCAGTTTTTTCCATGGACAGAAGCGTGCCGTTCAGCACGTCCACCACGCATTTGTATTTTCCCGGCTCCTGCGCGCCGCCGCCCTCCGGCCAGCCGGACGCCCCGGGCACCGGAGTCAGGAAGCTCAGGCGGTAACCCGGCTCGTCGAACGCGATCTCATCCGGCGAGAGATAATAGCCGCTGCCCCAGACATAGTTGGGGAGCAGGTCGTTGATCCAGACCCGATCTCCATTGTTCCGGACATACAGCATGTTGGTCGAGCTGCCGTGCGGCGTGCCGGTGAAGCGCCTGACGAGCAGCGTGCCGGTGGGGCAGGGATAGGTCTCATAGCTGCTGCCGGCGCCGCCGGCGGCGCGCCAGTTCTCCAAATCGGCGATCAGGGGGTCCAGCGCGAGTCTGACCGGGTCGCCCAGCGTGAGCGAGATCACGCGCCCGTCAGGATCCCAGACCACGCTGCCGAAGGGCGCGAGATCGTCAAACCAGACCAGCGTTTCGCCGCCGCAGTTGAAGCTGTCGACCCGGCTTCCTGCGGTGTAGGTCACGATATCCGTGGCGTAGACGGGCTTTGCGCGCGCGCCAATCCGGTGGGTCAACGGCTCGCTCTCCACGACGGGCCAGTTCACCGGCGTTTCCAGCGCTCCGTCCCGCAGCGCGCGGCAAATGCGCAGCGTGCGCGCCTCGGCGTTCCAGAGGACCCAAAAGCCGTAGCCCCGCAGGTCCTCCGCCACGACCGCCGTCTTGCCGTTGATGTTGAAGGAGCGGATGGGGTGGCCGTCGATCTTCGCGACAATATCGGTATAGAGCGCGTAATCAACGACTCTTGCCGGCCATGCCCGCACCGGAAGCGTGCAGGCAAGACACAGAAGCAGCGCGCACAGATAAGTCAGAAGCCTTTTCACGATGATTTCCTCCCATGCCTAATACTACTTTCAAATTAAAAGATTTAATTTGAAAGGCGCGTGCTGCGCACGCTGGTTTTGCGCCAAAGGCGCAAAACACGTCTCATGCGAAATTTAACGCCGCTGCGCGGCTATAAAACGATTTTCAATCGTTTTAATAAATTTCAGTATAAATTGCCGCCGCGCCGTCGGCGCGCGGCTTATGCCCCGTTCAGGTCGCCGCGCCGGCGGGGGCGGTTTTCGAGAAATACTCCCGCAGCCGTTCGATCGGGATCGGCGGCGAAAACTTGTAGCCCTGCAAATACTCCGCGCACATCTGCGCGCAGCGGTCCTGGTCGAGCTCGGTCTCGATCCCTTCGTACAGGACGGAGTAATGCGCGTCGCTGAACATGCGCGCCAGGTGCGAGACCATCGTCCGCTTTTCGCTGTCCGCGCCGCTCGCGATCACAAGGGAGCGGTCGAACTTGATGATGTCGAAGGGAAGCTCCATGATGCGGTCGAAGTTGGAGTACCCGGTCCCGAAGTCGTCCAGATAGAATTTGATGCCGCTGTCGTGCAGCTCGCTGATCCTCTCCTTGACGAGCATGAAGTCGCGCTCGTTCTGGCTCTCGGTCAGCTCGATGGCGACCCGTTCGCTGGGGATGCCGCTGCTGTCGATGATGCCGCGGACCTGCTCGCTGAACGCGGGGTCGCGCAGGTCGAGCATGGAGAAGTTGACCGAGATGCGCCGGACGAAGTAGCCCTCGCCGGTCAGCTGCCGGATCTGCTCGCAGGTCTTGGACAGGATGATCCTGCTGAGCGTGGAGATGTAGTCGAATTCCTCCGCCAGCGGGATAAACTCGCCCGGCGGAACGGTGCCGAGCTTGTCCAGCCTGAGCCGCATCAGCGCCTCCGCCGTGTCGTACTGTCCGGTGTGCAGGTTCAGCACCGGCTGGCAGTAGACCAGCACGCGGGGGTCGTCCATATCCTGCGCGGCGTCGATGCCGCTCAGCTCGCCGATGATGTAGTGATACCGGTGGTACGCCTCGACGTCCTCGGGCGTGACGCGGTGCACCGAGTTCATCTCCATGCGCGATTCCACAAACTGGATCAGGTCGACATAGTTGAAGCTGTCGCGCTGCTCGTCGGAGGGCAGGGAGAGCAGAATGACGATCTTGTGCTCGAGCTGATACCGGGCGTGTACCTCGTCGAACTTAGAGAGGATCGTGCGCAGCGTCTCCTCATACTTTGGGTTCCGGCTCGTCTCCATCGCCAGCACCATGCGTCCGTTCGAGACCTGGAAGAGCGTCGCGCCCCGAAAATAGTGGGAGGTAAAGTGGCGGATCGCCCACTGGATCTCCGTGGGATATTTGCTGTCGACGCCTTCAAACTCCGGCAGCAGGAGACTCATCATCAAAAGCTCCCCGCTCTTTCTGCGGTGCTTGACCAGCTCCTCAAACCCGGAGGCGTTGACCGCGCCGATATCCAGATCGTAGGGATTGGCGTGCACGAGGTACAGCAGCGCGACGGCGGGGAAGAGGAAGGAGGCGGCGGTGTAGGAGCTTTGGGCGTGGATACCCTGCAAAAACAGCAGCAAAAACGCGATACCGCTGCTCGCCAGAACGCCGACCGTCACCTGCCGGTAGATCCTGCCCCGGTAGCGCAGCGACAGATAAGCCACGAGGGCGACAAAGAAGACGTAGCCGACGGTGAAGACCTGCATCCAGCCCCGCGCCGCGCCCTCCGGACCGGAAAAAGCGCCGAGGTTCATCGACGCGCTGACCGACATGTAGAGGATCAATCCCGCGAGGGCGACGGCGCCGACGGCGAGGTAGCGCCGGCTTTCCCGGCCGTCGATGCGCATGGTCTCGAGAAAGTACATCATAAAGAGAAACAGGTTGACAAACAGCGCGGAAAAGTGCAGCACGCGCAGCCCGATGAGAACGCCGCGCATCGGCTCGGCGCTGCGCAGGAGCACATGAAGGATGACGTTGGAATACGCCGCAACCGCCATCATCACCACCATCACGCGGAAGATGAGGAAGCTGCGCGTCTTGTTCACATACGAGGCGTGGAGCAGAATCACGAACAGGATGCACATGGCGACCACCAGAATGTCGCCCGTCTGCGAATAGTTCTCGATATAGCCGGACAGAGCGGCAGGCGTCTCGTTCATAGCTTGTCCTCCTGGCTGAATACATCAGTCCATTTAATCATGCTATTGTATAGTATCATACTTTTCCCGGGGAATCCATCTTTTTTTGTGCCGATGTGACAAGTTTCGCGCCGAAGGGACAAGCTGCCCGCAAATTTTTTAAAATCGACCGATGCGCTTGCCAAGCCGCGGGAGCTGTGATAGGGTATAGCCGTGACATAGAGCCGCGCACGACCGGCGCGGGGAAAGGGGACGCGGCGGATGAAGGAGAACAAAACGGACACTCCGGACGAGAACCGGGGAGGGGCGCTTCGCGTCCTGCAATGGCAGATGCGCACCACGGGCGACGCAGCGGAGGCGCTGGACCGCGTCGAGGCGGGCTGCCGCCGCGCAAGGGAGCTCGGCGCGGATCTGCTCGCCCTGCCGGAGATGTTCTGCTGTCCCTACGAGACGGCAGGCTTTCCCGTGTACGCGCAGCCGGAGGGCGGAGAAATGCACCGAAGCTGCGCCGCGCTCGCGCAAAAGTACGGTATTTATCTCTCCGCCGGTTCGATGCCGGAGCGCGGCGGGGACGGAAGGGTCTACAACACCGCCTATGTCTTCGACCGGGAGGGAAAGCAGCTCGCGAAGCACCGCAAGATGCACCTCTTTGACATCGACGTGGCGGGCGGGCAGTCCTTCCGCGAGTCGGAGACGCTCAGCGCGGGCGGCGCGGTCACCGTGTTCGATACGGAGTTCGGGAAAATGGGGCTTTGCGTGTGCTACGATTTCCGCTTTCCCGAGCTGTGCCGCCTGATGGCGCTCAAGGGCGCGCGGCTGATCCTCGTGCCGGCGGCGTTCAACCTGACGACGGGTCCGAAGCACTGGGAGCTGATGTTCCGCGCGCAGGCGATGTTCAATCAGGTCTACGCGGTCGGCACCGCGCCGGCGCGCGATCCCGAAGCGTCCTATCAGTCGTGGGGGCACAGCGTCGCCGCAGATCCGTGGGGCGCCGTGCTCGCGCAGCTCGACGAGCGGGAGGGGGAGCAGACGGTCGACATCGACTTCGCCGAAACGGAGAAGGTGCGCGCGCAGATCCCGCTTCTGCGGCATCGCAGGACGGACGTCTACCGCCTGGAGGAGCTGCCGCGCGGATAAGACTTGATAGAATTTGAAAAAAATAGAATCGAGACAGCACAGCGCCGCCTCGATTCTATTTATAATAGATTCACAGTTCCCGCCGCACACGGCAGGGAACGCCCATGGCGAGCACGTTGGAGGGAAGGTCGTGCGTGACGACGCTGCCCGCCGCGACGACCACGTTGTCCCCGACCGTCACGCCCGGCATGACCAGCACGCCCGCGCCGAACCAGCAGTTGCGCCCGATGCGGATGGGGAAATTCCGCTGATAGCCCGCCTCCCGCTGTGCCGCGTCGAGAGGGTGGTCGGCGGTGGCGAGGACGCAGTTCGGCCCGAATTGCGTGTTGTCGCCGACAAAGATGTGCGTGTCGTCCACAAAGGTGACGCCGAAGTTGCAGTAGACGTTGTTGCCGAGATGCACATGCCTCCCGCCCCAGTTCGCGCGGAAGGGCGGCTCGAGATAACAGCCCTCGCCGAGCTCCGCGAGCATTTCCCACAGCAGCGCTTCGCGCTTTTCCGGCTCGGAGGGGCGCGTCGCGTTGTAATCATAGAGCTTTTCCAGACACAGCGTCTGCTCCCGCACGAGCGCCGGATCGCTCGGCAGATACCATTCGCCGCTGTGCAGCGCTTCAAAGATGTCCATTGGGGGGCCTCCTCAGTCTGACAGCGCGCGGCGGCAGAAATTCTCGATCAGGCGCGTGTAGCGGTCGGTGTTGACGAGATAACTCGCGCCGTGCCACGCGCCGGGGAAGGTGTGCAGCTCAACGCGCTCGGGATTCGCCGCGGCGATCTCCCGGCTCATGTCGCAGGGGACAAATTCGTCCGCTTCGCCGTGGATGAGCAGGATCGGCACCTTCGCCCCGCGCACCGCCTCGCAGGCGTCCGCGGACTCTTTCAGCGAGAAGCCGCCGAAAAGGCGCGCGCCGAGTCTTGCCAGCGGCATGAGCGCGGAGACGGGGAAGTGCCGCTTTGCGCCGACGCGGCGGATGATCGACTCCGGCGAGGTGAAGGGACAGTCGGCGATGATGCCGCGGACGCTCTCGGGCAGGTCGAGCGCGGCGGCGAGCAGCACGGTCGTCGCCCCCATCGAGATGCCGCAGAGCAGCAGCGGGGCATGGAAGCGCTCCGAAGCCCAGCGACACCACGTCTGCACGTCAAAGCGCTCGCGAATGCCGAACGTGACCGTGTGTCCCCCGCTTGAGCAGTGGGCGCGCTCTTCAATCAGCACGAGCCCTAAGCCCATTGACAGCACAATATCGGACCCGCCGCAGAAATCGCGCGAGGGCGTGCCGCGGTAGCCGTGGAACATGAGAACGATCGGCGCGCCCGCGCGGCCGGGATAGTAACGCCCGTTCAGCGTCAGACCGTCGAACGAGATGACGGAGACCTTTTCAAACTCCCGCGCGTTCAGCCTGTCGATCAGCATCAGCGCCCTGGCCCGCGCGCTTTCCGAGTGCATCGGCAGCGGGAGGGCGTAGTCGTCGTTCTGCTCGCCGGTGGGAGAGTAGAAGAGATAGCGGTAGAGCCCGCAGGCGCCGCCGAGCGTCAGTCCCGCGGCGGCAGCGGGAAGAAACAGAGCCTTTTTCCAGATGCTTTTCATGGATCGAATGCCTCCCATGTGTCCGCCGCTTCGGCGCGGCGTCGCTTTTTGCCTATTTTACAGGAAACAGAGCGGGATTGCAATGGAAAATACGTCGTTCGCCTTGAAAAATACCCAAATATTGGTATAATAAAAAAGAATTGCGCCGCGGTCCGGCGCGGAGGGAGGAACGGTATGGAGAATTTTCACTATTGCGCGCCGACGCGCGTGGAGTTCGGACGGGGCGTTGAGACGCTGGCGGGCGAGCTGATCCGCGGCTTCGGCGGCACGAAGGCGCTGCTCCACTACGGCGGCGGGAGCGTGGTGCGCAGCGGCCTGCTCGACCGGATGATCGCCTCGCTGGAGGCGGCGGGCGTCGCGCATGTCGAGCTCGGCGGCGTGGTGCCGAACCCGAGGGTCTCGAAGGTGCGCGAGGGGATCGAGCTCTGCCGGAGAGAGGGCGTCGACTTCCTGCTGGCGGTGGGCGGCGGCAGCGTGATCGACTCAGCAAAGGCGATCGGCTACGGACTCGCTTACGACGGCGACGTTTGGGACCTCTACGAGCACAAATGCGCGCCGAAGGGGAGCACGCCGACCGGCTGTGTTCTGACCCTCGCCGCCACGGGCAGCGAGATGAGCGATTCGAGCGTCATCAGCAACGAGGAAAACGGGAAGAAGCGCGGCGTCAACAACGATCTGTGCCGCTGCCGCTTCGCTCTGCTGAATCCGGAGCTGACCTACACCGTGCCGGCGTATCAGACGGCGGCGGGCAGCGCGGACATCATCTCGCACACGATGGAGCGCTATTTCTCCCACGGGACGTCGGAGCCGACGGATTCCCTGGCGGAGGCGCTGATCCGCACGGTGCTCGAGATGGCGCCGCGCGCGATCAAAAATCCGGAGGATTACGACGCGCGCGCCGCGCTGATGTGGGCTGGGAGCCTGTCGCACAATGGGCTGACCGGCTGCGGGCGCGGCGGACACGGCCGCGTGGGCGACTGGGCGTGCCACCAGCTCGAGCACGAGCTCAGCGGCATGTTCGACGTGACGCACGGCGCGGGGCTTGCGGCGATCTGGGGTGCGTGGTCGCGCTACGTGATGCCGTCCGATCCCGCGCGCTTCGCGAGGTTTGCCCGGAATGTGATGGGCGTTGACGGTGCGGACGACACCGCGGCGGCTTTTGCCGGCATTGAGGCATACGAGCGCTTCCTGCGCGAGATCGGGATGCCGACGAATCTGCGCGAGCTGGGGCTGACGCTGGACGAAAAGCAGCTTGACGCGCTGGCGTACAACTGCTCTTTCCAGGGGACGCGCGACATCGGCTCCATCCGCGTTCTCGAACAGGCGGATATGCGCGAGATTTACCGCCTCGCACAATAGACCGGCAAAGGACTTACGGAATCAACAATAGAACTGCCCAATAAGAACAAAGAGGGGAAATCTATGGAAACAATAGATCATGTCCGCCTGAACGAGGACGGAAGCAAGCTGATCATCCTGGATCAGACGCAGCTTCCAAACCGTATGGAGTATCTGGAGATCTCCGAGGCGGAGGAGCTGTATGAGGCGATCCAGAAGCTGCGCGTGCGCGGCGCGCCGTGCATCGGTATCTTCGCGGGCTTTGCCATGTACGTGCTCGCGCAGAGGCTCGACCAATCGACTTATGAATCGTTTAAAAAGGAATTTCATGAAAAGGCGGCGTATTTGAACGCCTCGCGCCCGACGGCGGTGAACCTGAGCTGGGCGCTGCGGCGCATGGAGGGCGTCGTTACGGCGCAGGCGGGGCGCGCGCCGGCGGAAATACTCCCGCTGCTCAGGGCGGAGGCGCAGGCGATCCTGGAGGAGGACATCGCCATGTGCAAAGCGATCAGCGAGCACGGGCTGGGGCTTCTGAAGGAGGGCGACTGCGTGCTGACCCACTGCAACGCCGGCCCCATCGCGACCTCGCGCTACGGCACCGCCATCGGGCCGCTGATCCTCGGCGCGGAGCGGGGAATGCATCTCAAGGCGTTCTCCGACGAGACGCGGCCCCTTTTGCAGGGCGCGCGCCTGACGAGCTGGGAGCTGGACCGCGCCGGGGTGGACGTGACGCTCATCTGCGACAATATGGCGTCGATGGTGATGAAAAACGGCTGGGTGCAGTTCTGCTTCGTCGGCTGCGACCGCGTCGCCGCCAACGGGGACACCGCCAACAAGATCGGCACCTCGGGCGTCGCGATCTTGGCAAAGCACTACGGAATTCCATTCTATGTGCTCGGTCCCACCTCCACCATCGACATGAGCTGCCCGACGGGCGACGACATCAAGATCGAGCTGCGCCAGCCGGACGAGATCAAGGAGATGTGGTACCGCGAGCCGATGGCGCCCGGGACGGTAAAGTGCTTCAACCCCGCCTTCGACGTGACGGACCACAGCCTGATCTCCGGCATTATCACCGAGAAGGGCATCTGCCGCGCGCCGTATGAGCAGAGCCTGAAAAAACTGTTTGAATGATAAGGAGGCTGTCTATGTCTGTCAAGGAATCCCCCTCCGCGTGCATCGCGGCGGATGAGGCGAACATCGCGAAGGTCGTGCTCTTTCCCGGCGATCCGCTGCGCGCGAAGACCGTGGCGGAGACCTATCTCGAAAACCCGGTGCTGTTCAACTCCGTGCGAAACATGTACGGCTACACGGGCGAGTACCGCGGCAAGCGCATCTCGGTCATGGGCAGCGGCATGGGCATCCCGTCCGCGACGCTCTACGCCCATGAGCTGTTCCACTTCTTCGGCGTGGAGGCGTTGATCCGCATCGGCTCCGCGGGCGGCGTGGCGCAGGATGTGAAGCTGCGCGACCTCGTGGTGGCGATGACGGCGTCGACCAACTCGCACTTTGCCGACATGTACGGATTTCCCGGACAGCTGACCCCGCAGGCGGACTACGCCATGCTCCGCACCGCGGCGGAGGCGGCGGAAAGGCTCGGCGTCAACGCGCGCGTGGGACAGGTGTTCACGGCGGACATGTTCTACAACGCCAATGAGAAGGCGGGGGAGATGTACCGCAAATTCGGCGTGCTGGCGCTGGAGATGGAGACCGCCGGCATCTACTGGGAGGCGATGGCCTCCGGCAAGCGGGCGCTGAGCCTGCTGTCCGTTTCCGACCTCATCTTCACCGGCGAGGGACTGACCGCCGCGGAACGGCAGGACAGCTTCCGCGAGATGATGGAGGTCGCGCTGGAGACCGCGTGGCAGTTCGCGTGATCTGAAAAAGTACAAAAAATCCAAAAAATCCGGAGATGCACACAATACATCTCCGGATTCGTTATAGAACCATGATTGATAGGTCTATTCGGAGAGACGCTGCGCCCGCTGCAGCGCCGCGTAAGCGCCGTCCTTTTCCATCAGCTCCGCATGGCTGCCCTGCTCGACGATGCGTCCGTTCTCAACGACCGCGATGCGGTCCGCGCCGCGGATGGTGGAAAGGCGGTGCGCGATGATGAGGCAGGTGCGCCCGCGGCTGAGCATGTCGAGGCTCTGCTGGATGCGCTGCTCCGTCACGCTGTCGAGCGCGCTGGTCGCCTCGTCGAGGATCAGGATGGGCGGGTCCTTCAAAAAGACGCGCGCGATGGAAATGCGCTGCTTCTGCCCGCCGGAGAGCATCACGCCGCGCTCGCCGATATAGCTGTCGTACCCGTCCGGCATCGCCAGAATCTCGTCGTGGATCTCCGCCCGCATGGCGGCGCGCACGACCTCCTCGTCCGTGGCGTCGGGGCGTCCGTAGCGGATGTTCTCGCGCACGGTGCCGGCGAACATGAACACGTCCTGCTGGATGATGCCGATGGCGCGGCGCAGGCTCTCCTGCGTCACGTCGCGTACGTCCTGCCCGTCGACGGTGACGCGGCCCTCCGTCACGTCGTAGAAGCGCGGGATCAGATGGCAGAGCGTCGTCTTGCCGCCGCCGGAGGGGCCGACGAGGGCAAAGCTCTCGCCCGGGCGGATCATGAGGTCGACGTCATGCAGCGCCTCGGCGGACTCGTTGTAGCGGAACGAAACATGCTCGCAGCGAATCTCGCCGCGCACGTCCGTCAGCGGCTTCGCGCCGGGCTTGTCGCGGATCTCCGGCTCGGTGCGCATGATCTCGAGAAAGCGGGCGAAGCAGGCGCTGCCCTGCGTGTACTGCTCCATGAACATCACGAGCTTGCGCAGCGGAGTGACAAAGGCGGAGACGTAGAGCGTGAAGGTCACAAGATCGACGTAGTCCATTTTGCCGCGCATGATGAGCAGCCCGCCTACGCCGACGACCACCGCCAGCAGCGCGCTCGAGGTGAATTCCATGCCGCCCTGAAAAAGACCCATCGAGCGGTAATACTCCCGCTTCGCGGTCTTGAAGACGTCGTTGCCCTCGTTGAACTTGCGCATCTCTTCGTCCTCGTTGGCAAACGCCTTGGCGGTGCGGATGCCGGAGACGCCGCTTTCGATCACGGCGTTGATCTCCGCCGTTTTGACGCGCAGCTCCGCGCTCGCGCGCTTCATTTTGAGACGCTGATGCACGGTAAAGAGAATGCACAGCGGCAGGACGACGAGCAGCACCAGCGCAAGCTCCCAGCGGATGGTGAACAGGACGATCAGCGAGCCGAGGAGCGTCAGCGTACAGAGGATCAGATTTTCCGGCCCGTGGTGGGCGAGCTCGGTGATGTCGAAAAGGTCGTTTGTCACGCGGCTCATCAGAGCGCCCGTGCGGTTGTGGTCGAAGAAGCTGAAGCTCAGCGACTGGATGTGCGTGAATACCTCGCGGCGCATGTCCGCCTCGACCAGCACGCCCACGCCGTGGCCGACCACGGTGATGACGTAGTACAGAACACCCTTGAGCAGGTACGCCAGCAGCAATATCGCGACGACCGTGTAAAACGCGGTGAACATGCGCTGCGGGAGATACCGCTGCATCGCCGTGCGGGACACGAAGGGAAAGATCAGGTCGATGACCGAGATGGCCGCCGCGCACGCCATATCCAGCATAAAAAGACCGTTGTAGGGACGGAAATAGGACAGAAATATCCGCAGGGGACTTCGGTGAAAATCACGCTTCATGGCGGGCTCCTTTTTGGCTGCGTTTCTCTTTCCCTATATTATTTTTTGCGCGGAGCATTGTCAAGCGAAAATGAAAATGCTATAATCACGCAGAAACCAGGGGGCCGCGGATCCGCGATCTCCCGCTTGCCGGGCGGAGATGCATCTTCCGGGGCGGAGAAGAGACAATATGAAAAAAAGATGCTTTCCCGCGCTGCTCGCTCTGCTGCTGCTTGCCGTGCTTGCGCCTGCCGGACGCGCCGCGGCGGACGTGGCGCCGGGAGCGTGGTATGAAGACGCCGTGACGGAGATGTGGGAGGCGGGCGTCCTGACCGGGTATGAGGACGGCACGTTCCGCCCAAACCGCGCGATCAGCGCCGCGGAATTTATCGTGATCCTCGCGCGGCAGCAGGAACTCGCGCCGGGGGAGGCGCAGACGGAGCACTGGGCGGCGGGCCTGCTCGCGGCGGCGCTCGGGCGCGGCTGGTACGACTGGGACGAGCTTCCACCGACGGGCGAGGGCTTCGACCGGCCGATCGCGCGGCAGCTTGCCGTCAAGGTGATGATGAACGCGCTCTATCCCAACTCGCCCTATGATTACAACGCGGAGTCCGCGAAGCTCCGCGACTTCGCCCTGCTGGACGGACGCTACTACAACGCCGTGCTCGGCGCGTACGCCATAGGACTCGTCCGGGGCGACGAAAGAGGAAACTTCAACCCGCGCGGCGGCCTGACCCGCGCCGAGGCGTGCACGCTGCTTTGCCGCGCGAAGCACGGAAGCGGTATCCCGGCAGAGCCCGCCGTTCCCGATCCCGCGCCCGTGCCGGAGCCGGTGACGGCGGCGCGCGGCGGCGTGAGTGAAAACGGCTGGCTGCAGGTGCGGGGGACGCAGCTTTGCAACGAGGCGGGGGAGCCCGTCGTCCTGCGCGGCATGAGCAGCCACGGGCTGCAATGGTTTTCGGAGTACGCGAACGCGCAGTCGATCCGCAACACGGCGGCGTACGGCGCGAACCTGTTCCGCGCGGCGATGTACACCGGCGAGAACGGCTATCTGAGTCAGCCGGAGGCGATGAAGCAAAGGCTGATCGCCGCGGCGGACGCCGCCATCGCCGCCGATCTGTACGTCATCATCGACTGGCACATCCTCTCCGACGGGGACCCCTGCGCCCATGCGGAGGAGGCGGCGGACTTTTTCCGGGAAATGACGGCGCGCTACGGCGACAATCCCGCCGTGCTCTATGAGATCTGCAACGAGCCGAACGGCGGCGCGACGTGGTCGGGCAGCGTGAAGCCCTATGCCGAGACGCTGGTACGGGTCATCCGGGAGCGCGCGCCGCGTTCGGTCATCCTGATCGGCAGCCCGACGTGGAGCCAGGACATCCATCTCGCCGCCGACGATCCGGTTGCCGGCGAGAATCTGATGTACACGCTCCACTTCTACGCGGGGACGCACGGCGCGGAGCTGCGCGAGCGCATCGGCCGCGCGGCGGAGAAGGGCCTGCCCGTGTTTGTTTCCGAGTGGGGCACCAGCCGCGCCGACGGCGGCGGAGGCGTCTATTTGCGGCAGAGCGCCGAGTGGCTCGATTTCCTCGATGCGCGCGGCATCAGCTGGGCAAACTGGTCGCTGTGCGATAAAAACGAAAGCTCGGCGGCGCTGCGGCCCGGTACGCCGGCCGACCGGGCGTGGACGGCGGATGACCTGAGCGAGTCAGGCCGGTTTGTTTTTTCACGTTTTACGGACAGAAAGGAAGGATAACATGTCGGACGTCAGAAGCCTGATTTCCCTTTGCATGAACAAACGCGTCTTTATCCAGACGCACAACTTTCCGGACCCGGACGCCATCGGCTCCGCGTTCGGGCTCCAGCAGCTGCTCCTGCGCTACGGCATCGAGTCCAAGCTCTGCTACGACGGGAAGATCGACAAGCTGAGCACGGCGAAGATGCTCGAATCGCTGGACATCAGGATGTACTCCGGCATCGACCTCTTTATGGAGCTGCGCGACGACGACTGCATCATCTGCGTCGACTCGCAGAAGTTCGGCGGCAACATGACCGACTTCACGGGCGACGAGATCGCCGCCATCGACCATCACCCGACCTATGTGGAGGTGTCCTACCGCTATTCCGACATCCGGCAGGTGGGCGCGTGCTCGACGATCATCGCGCAGTATTACGAGGACCGGGAGATTCCGCCGGACGAGCGCGTCGCCACGGCGCTGCTTTACGGCATCAAGATGGATACGCTCAACTTCACGCGCGGCGTGACGCCGGAGGATATCCACGCTTTCGAGTATCTTTTGCCGCTGATCGACAAAAAACGCATGTCTCAGCTCGAGCACAGCCAGATGGAGTATCAGGATCTGAAGGCGTACGGCGCGGCGATCGAGAATATCCGGGTCATCGGCTGCTTCGGCTTTTCGCGCATCCCGTTCTCCTGCCCGAACGCGATGATCGCCATCCTGTCCGATTTCATCCTCTCGCTGGTCGAGGTGGAGGTCGCCGTCATCTACTGCGCGCGGGAGGACGGGCTGAAGTTCTCCGTGCGCTCGGAGCGGGAGACTATCGACGCGGGCGAGCTGACACGCAGCGCGCTGGACGGCCTGGGCGACGGCGGCGGACACGCGGCGATGGCGGGCGGCCTGATCCCCGTGGCAAAGCTTCCGCTGCTGGGCGACCGCCCGGATGATTTTATCCGCGAGCGCTTTCTCGCGGTGGCGGAGAACGGGGGAGCGGAGGCTTGAAGTCGAACGACCTGACGCAGGGGAGCATTCTGCGGTCTCTCCTGCGCTTTTTCTATCCGATCCTGCTGGGAATGCTGTTCCAGCAGCTCTACAACACGGTGGACGCCGTCGTGGTCGGGCGCGTGGTGGGACACGAGGCGCTGGCCGCGGTGGGCGGCAGCCCGGCGGTCATCATCAATCTGATCATCGGCGTCTTTGGCGGCATCGCCTCCGGCGCGACGGTCATCATCTCGCAGTTTTTCGGCTCGCATGACTACAAGCGCCTTAGCCGCGCGGTGCACACCATCCTGCTGTTCAGCGTGCTCGCGGGGCTCGCCCTGACGGCGCTGGGCTGGTTCTCCGCGCCGTGGTCGCTGCGGCTCGTGAAGACGCCGGAGGATATCTTCGCGCTCTCCGAGCGGTATCTGCGCCTCTATTACCTCGGAACCGTGCCGCTGCTGCTGTTCAACGTCGCCTCCGGCATCCTGCGCGCGGTGGGCGACTCGCGCTGGCCGCTCGCCTACCTCGGCGTGTGCTGCGCGCTGAACATTGCGCTGGACCTGCTGTTCGTGGCGCTGCTGAAAATGGGCGTCGGAGGCGTGGCGTGGGCGACGGTGCTCTCGCAGCTCGTCGGCGCGGTGCTGGTCCTGCTCCATCTCGCGCGGGTCAAGGGACCGGAGCGTATGCGGCTTGCGAAGCTGCGCATCGACCCGCCCTCGCTGCAGCGCATCCTCTACATCGGCGTGCCCGCGGCGATCCAGGGTGCCATGTACTCGGTGTCGAACATCATCATCCAGGCGGCGGTCAACGACTTCGGGACCGTCGTGGTGGCGGCGTGGACCGCCGTGAGCAAGTTCGACGGGATATTCTGGGTCACGAGCAATTCCTTCGGCGCGGCGATCTGCACCTTCGTCGGGCAGTGCTTCGGCGCGGGACTGTACGAGCGTATGAAGGAGGGCGCGCGCAAGTGGCTGCTCACGGCGCTCGGCACGGCGTTCGCCATCACGGGGCTGCTGCTGGGCTTCAGCCGCTGGGGGCTGCTGCTGTTCGCCACGGAGAGCGACGTCCTCGCCGAGGCGTCGCGGATGCTGTGGTATTTCGTGCCGTTCTACTTCCTCTGGACGTTCATCGAGATTCTCTCCAACACCCTGCGCGGCGCGGGTGACGCGCTGGCGCCGACGGTCATCTGCCTTCTGGGCGTGTGCCTGCTTCGCATCCTGTGGATCTGGCTGGTCGTGCCGCGGTGGCACACGGTCCTCGGCGTCAGCCTGTCCTATCCCATCACCTGGTTCGTCACCGCCGCGGTCTTCGTGATCTACTATTACAAGAGCCGCTGGCTGGCGCGCTGTATGGGTCGTGTGGACGCAAAGAATACGGTAAAATAGACAAAAATTGACTAAACTATTTAGGCAAACCATCCAATGATTTGGGCGGTTTGCCTCTTGTTTTCTCCGGGAAAAGGACTACAATCGTCAGGTGTCCGGAAGAGGACGAAGAAAGGCATCAATATGACAAAGGACATGACCACGGGCTCCCCGATCGGGCGCATCCTCGCGTTTTGCGCGCCGCTTTTGGTCGGGAACCTGTTCCAGCAGCTTTATAACTTGGCGGACAGCATCCTCGTCGGCAGAATTCTCGGCGTGAACGCCTTTGCCGCGGTCGGCTCGACGGGAGCGCTCAACTTTCTGGTGATGGGCTTCGCGCTCGGAATCTGCTCCGGCTTCGCCATCCCCATCGCGCAGAGCTTCGGCGCGGGCGACGAGGCGGAGGTCCGCCGCCGCTCCGGACAGCTCATCTGGCTTGGGCTGCTCTCCACGGCGTTCGTCACGCTGGTCGCGTATGTCTGGACGGGCGACATCCTGCGCCTGACGCAGACGCCGTCGGAAATATACGACGAGGCTTACCGCTACATCCGCATCGTATTTCTCGGCGCGGGGGCGACGATCCTTTACAACCTGACCTCCGGCGTGCTGCGTGCGCTGGGCGACAGCCGGACCCCGCTCTATTTTCTCATGGGCGCGGTGAGCGTCAACGTGGCGCTCGACCTCCTGTTTATGAAGATACTCGGCATGGGCGTCGAGGGCGCGGCGTACGCGACCGTGCTTTCGCAGGCGCTCTCCGGCGCGGCGTGCCTCCAGTACATTTACCGCCGCGTGCCGATCCTGCGCCTCAGCCGCGACGACGTGCGCCCCGATGGGCGCAGGATGCGGATGATCGCGGGCGTCGGAGTGCCGATGGGGCTGCAGTTCTCCATCACCGCCGTCGGCTCGATCATGGTGCAGAGCGCGGTCAACGGCCTCGGCACGGGCGCGGTGGCGGCTGTCTCCGCGGGCAGCAAGGTGCATGTGCTCATCACCGCGCCGCTTGAGAGCTGCGGCGTCGCGATGGCAACCTACTGCGGGCAGAACCTCGGCGCGCGGAAGCTGGACCGCATCCGGGACGGCGTCAACCACGTCACGGCGCTTTGCTTCCTCTACAGCGCCGCCGCCTTCGCGTTCAATTACTTCCTCGGCGTTCCGCTCGCCTCGCTCTTTCTCGGGGGAGCGGACGCGTCGATCCTTTCGGACGTGCAGCGCTATCTGACCTGCAACGGCGCGGCGTATCCGCTGCTGTCGATCATCTTCATCTTTCGCAGCGGTTTGCAGGGCATGGGCTTTTCCAACCAGGCGATGGGCGCGGGGATCGCGGAGCTCACGGCCCGCGCGCTGGTCGTCTTCGGACTGGTGGGGCGCTTCGGCTTTGCGGCGGTCTGCTGCGCCAACGCGGCGGCGTGGGTGCTCGCCGACGCGCTGCTGCTGGTGCTCTATCGCAGGGAGATTCGCTCCCTCGCGCAGCGCTGGACGAAGGAGGAGAACGTCCTGCGCCGGCGCAGGATCGCCCGCATGAGCCGCGCGTAAAACTGTTGTTTTTTGCCGGGGACTGTGATATGATGCTCCCAATCTGGGGAAACGGAAGCGCCGCGCGGATACCCGCGGGCGTCGGCGGAGCGAAGCGTTTCCCCAAGAAACGGGAGGCTGAGCGGCATGAAGATCAGCGAGATCGTGGAGCAGAACCAGTATACGGTGTCCTTCGAGGTATTTCCCCCCAAGACCGAGGACACCCGCGAGAGCGTGACGAAGGCGGCGCGGGACATCGCGGCGCTGCGCCCCGCCTTTATGAGCGTGACCTACGGCGCGGGCGGCGGCACGAGCGAGTACACCGCCGAGATCGCGCACGACCTGCAGGCAAATATGGGCGTGCCGATGATGGCGCACCTGACCTGCATCACCTCGACGCGCGACCACATTCACGGACAGCTCGAGCTTTTGAAGAGCAAGGGAATCGAGAACATCCTCGCCCTGCGCGGCGACATTCCGGAGGGCTTCGAGCTCAGGGAGCAGAACTACCATCACGCCGTGGAGCTGGTGCGCGAGATCAAGGCGTTCGATCCCGGCTTTTGCGTCGCCGGCGCCTGCTATCCCGACACGCACCCGGAGGCGCCGAGCCAGAAGGAGGACATCCGGCATCTGAAGGAGAAGGTCGACGCGGGCATGGACTTCCTCATCACGCAGATGTTTTTCGACAACCCCGTTTTCTACAGCTACATGTACAAGCTCCGCGAGGCGGGGATCACCGTGCCGGTGCATCCGGGCATTATGCCCATCGTCAACGCAAAGGTCATCAAGCGCACGCTCAAGCTCTCCGGCACGACGCTGCCCGAGCGCTTCCGCCGCATCCTCGACACCTT
>CAMVAV010000005.1 GCA_947165595.1 uncultured Clostridia bacterium
ACTCGACGCCCGCCTCTCCCGCGACCGCGCGGGCAAGCAGCGTCTTGCCCGTGCCTGGCGGGCCGACGAGCAGCACGCCCTTGGGGATGCGCGCCCCGAGATCGGTGAATTTGTCCGGCTCGCGCAGAAAATCGACGATCTCCTGCAGCTCCTCCTTCTCCTCGTCCGCGCCGGCGACGTCGTCAAAGGTGGTGGGACGGCCGGCGTCCTTGCCGCTGCGCACCGAGGCGGAGGCAAATTTTGCCATGCCGCCCCCGGCGCCGCCCGAGCCGCCCGCGCGGAGCGTCAGGAAATACCAGATGCCGAACAGCCCCAGAATGGCGACGAGATAGGGCAGCAGCATCGTCACATAGTTCGGCGAGTGGTCCGCGTGGTAGTCGTAGTCCTCGATGATGCCCGCCGCCTTCTGCGCCTCGACCAGCCCGCCCAGGTCGTTGTAGAACAGGTCGAAATCGTAGAGGTCCTTTGTCACCGTCTTGTGCCCCTCCGCGTCCGGCGTCCGGAGCGTCAGCGTCAGCGTCGTGTCGGAGACGGTGAAGGACCGGACCTTCTCCTGCTCGAACAGCGCCTTGATCTCGGCGTAGGACGGCTGTGCCGCGCGCGGCTGCATCAGGTAGCTGAACGTCATGAACAGCGCCAGCAGCAGCGCAAGATAGAGAAAGATGTTTGGGCGTTTTCCCTCTGTCAAGCGGGGCGCCTCCTTTGCCGTTTAGTGGTGATCGCTCTACTGATACAGCTCCGGCTTCAGCACGCCGATGTAGGGCACGTTGCGGTACTGCTGCCTGAAATCCAGGCCGTAGCCGACGACGAACTCGTCCGGCGTCTCAAAGCCGACGTAGTCCGCGTGGATGGGCTTTTCGCGCCGCGCGGGCTTGTCGAGAAGGGTAACGATCGTCACGCTGTTCGCGCCCTTCGCCCTGAAATAATTCGTGAGAAAGTAGAGTGTGTTGCCGGAATCGAGAATGTCCTCGACCACGATCAGGTCGCGCCCCGTGATGTCGTGCTGCAGGTCGCGCGTGATCTGCACGTTGCCGCTGCTGGCGAGCTCGTTTCCGTACGAGGAGACGGCGATGAACTCGATCTCGCTCTTGATCGGGCAGGCGCGGATGAGGTCCGCCATAAAGAGGAAGCAGCCCTTGAGCACGCCGACGAAAAGCGGGTCTTTGTCCCGGAATTCCTCATACAGCTCGTCGCCGAGCTCCTGCACGCGCGTTCTGATCTGCTCCTCGCTGAAGAGCACCTTGCAGAGGTCCTGATCCATTGTGCTTTTTTTCATAGTCTCTCCCTTTCTCTTCGCATTTATTTCTGTTGTGGATCGGTTTTTCCTTCCCTTGTATGCAGCGCCAGCACGCCGCCGCTCCGTTCCGCCCGCACGCCGTGCGGCAGATCGAGATGCCTGCCGTACGCGCTCGCGCACAGCTCCGCGATCGCCGCGTAGTGCCGCGCGGTGAAGTCCCGCTTCCCGACCGGCAGCGCGTCCAGCAGCAGCCGCACCATGCGACAGCGCAGCGCGTCCGGCGCGGCGTTGATCGTTTTGTCCGGCACCGTGACCCGCAAAGCGCCGAAGCGCGCGCCGCCCCGCTCCAGCCGTTCGCGCGCCAGAGCGTCCAGATAATCGCTCTCCTCGCGCAGCGTGCGCGCCGTCTCCGCCATGTGGACCGCGGCGGCGGCGTTGAGGCGCGAAAGGCGCGGCATGATCTCGTGGCGGATGTAGTTGCGCGCGAAGGCGTCGTCCAGATTCATCTCGTCGAGCCGGTGCCCCAGCCCGTTTTCCTCCGCATACGCCTCCAGCTGCGCGCGCGTCACTCCGAGGAACGGGCGCACATAGATGCCCCGCGCCGGCGCGATGCCGCCGAGCCCGCTGCGCGCGCCGCGTACCAGCTGGAACAGCAGTGTCTCGGCGTTGTCGTCCGCGTGGTGCGCCGTCGCGACGCGTGCCGCGCCGGTCTCCGCCGCCGTGCGCTCCAAAAACGCATAGCGCGCCCGGCGACCCGCCTCCTCGGTCGAGACACCCCAGGACGCCGCCAGCGCGCCGACGTCCTCATGCCCCGCGTAAAAGGGAATGCCGCGCGCGGCGCAAAAGTCCCTGACGAACGCCTCGTCGCCGTCCGCCGCCGCGCCGCGCAGCCCGTGGTGCAGATGCGCCGCGGCGACGCGCGTTCCGCGTTCGTGGAGCCAGTGCAGCAGGGAGATCGAATCCACCCCGCCCGACACTGCCGCGAGGACCAGCTTCCCCTCCGGCAGCATATCGAAGCGCTTTGCCAGCGCCTCGGCGGCGTCCAGCCTCACCACTCCTCCTCCTCATAGCGTCCCTCATAGGTCGAGAAGGTCGTGTACTCGGGCGACCAGGTGAGATTCACCTTGCCGGTGGAGCCGTGGCGGTTCTTGGCGATGATACATTCGGCAATATTATGCTGCTCGGATTCCTCTTTGTAATAATCGTCGCGGTAGATGAACAGCACAATGTCGGCGTCCTGCTCGATGGCGCCGGAATCGCGCAGGTCCGAGAGCATGGGGCGCTTGTCCTCGCGCTTCTCGTTGCCGCGGTTGAGCTGCGAAAGGCAGAGCACCGGCACGTTCAGCTCCTTCGCCATGATCTTGAGCATGCGCGACATGTCGCTGACCGCCTGCTGGCGGCTTTCGGTGCGCGAGCCGCCGCTGCCGCCCGCCGAGGTCATCAGCTGGAGATAGTCGATCACGACCAGGCCGAGGTTGTCGATGCGGCGGCATTTCGCGTTCATATCCGCCACGGTCAGCAGCGGGTTGTCGTCAATGCGGATATCCAGCGGGCTGAGCACCGTCGTCGCGTTGGCGATGCGCACCCAGTCGGACTCGCGCAGGTTGCCGGTCAGGAGGCGCTGGTTCTCCACCGTCGCCTCGTTGGACAGGATACGCGTGACCAGCTGCTCGCGCGACATTTCCAGAGAAAAGATCGCCACGGCCTTCCCGCTGCTCTTGGCGACGTTGAGCGCCATGTTGAGCGCGAGGCTCGTCTTGCCCATGCCGGGGCGCGCGGCGAGAAGCACCAGATCGCTGCTGCCAAAGCCGGCCGTCTTGCTGTCAATGGCGGAAAAGCCGATCGGCAGGCCCGGCTGCAGCTTTCCGTCGCTGGCGGAAAGCTCGGTCAGATGGTCGAGCACGGCCAGCAGCACGGGGCCGATGCGCTCCATGTCCTGCGCGCTGCGGCCGCGGCGGATGGCATAGATCTTCTGCTCCGCCGCCTCCAGCACCGCCGCCGCGCCGCCCTCTCCCTCCTGCACGAGCCTGGTGATGTCGCCCGCGGCGGTCGCCACGGCGCGCAGCAGCGCCTTGTCGCGCACGATGTCCGCGTATTCGAGCACGTTCGCGCTCGTGGGCGTGACCTCCATCAGCTCCGCCAGGTAGGCGCGCGTGGTCGCCGCGTCATAGGTGCCGTTTTTCTCCATCTCTCCGACGACGGTCAGCGCGTCGATGGGGCGGCTGTAGAGGAACATCGACTGGATGGTCGCGTACACGTCGCGGTTCTGGCTGAGGTAAAAATCCTCGGGCAGCAGCTTCTCCATCACGTCCTTGACGCAGGACGCGTCGATGAGCATGGAGCCCAGGACCGCCTGCTCCGCCTCCAGGCTGTGCGGCATCTGACGGTAAAAAAGTTCTTCGTCCAACGCCATGGGCCTGCCTCCTTACGCTTCCTCCGCAACCTCAACGGAGAAATTCACGCTGACCTCATAGCCCAGCTTCGCCCTGACCTCGTGCGTGCCGAAGGTCTTGATGGGCTCGAGCACGAGCTGCTGCTTCGTGACCTCGACGCCGAGCTGGGCGGCAAGCGCCTCGGAAATCTCCTTGCCCGTGACGGCGCCGAACAGCTTGCCGCCCGCGCCGCCCTTCGCGGCGACCCGGACGGTCCTGCCCCGCAGCTTGTCCGCCGCGGCGACGGCGGCGGCGCGGTTTGCCGCCTCCTCCTTGCGGCGGGCGGCGTCCTTGAGCTTCATCGTATTGATGGCGTCGGGCGTGGCGGGGACGGCGAGCTTGCGCGGCAGCAGATAGTTGCGCGCGTAACCCTCGGCGGCGTCGATCAGCTCGCCCTTTTTGCCCTGTCCCCTGACGTCCTGCTGTAAAATGACCTTCATGGCTTCGTTCTCCTTTTCCCGTTATTCTTCAAAGTAATCGTCGATCGCGGCGAGAAGCTGCTCGCGCACGACCTCCACGGTGCCGTCCGGCACCTGAGCGCCCGCGGTGGTGGAGTTGCCGCCGCCGCCGAGCTTCTCCGCGATGATCTGGACGTTGACGTCGCCGAGCGAGCGCGCGGAGAGGTTGACGCCCGAGCCGTGCCGGAACAGCACGAAGGACGCGCGCACGCCGCGCAGCGTCAGCAGCTCGTCCGTCGCCTTCGCGGCGGTCACGCGATCCGCCTCCTCGTCGATGGCGGCGACCGCGATGTCCTCGTGATACATCTCCGCGTGGCGGATGATGTTGTAGCGCTCGACCATGTCGGACAAATCGCCCTGGAACAGGCGCTGCACGTCGGCGGTATCCGCGCCCGCGCGGCGCAGGAACGCCGCAGCCTCAAAGGTGCGCCCACCGGTGCGGCGCGTAAAGTTCTTCGTGTCGAGCACTATGCCCGCGAGCAGCGCCTCCGCCTCCGCGCGCAGAATGTTCCCCGGCTCGCAGAGGTATTGCAGCAGCTCCGTCACCAGCTCCGACGCCGAGGAGGCGTAGGGCTCGTGAAAGTTGAGCGCGGCGTTTTCGATATAGCTCGCCGCCCGCCTGTGGTGGTCGATCACGGCGACGCGGTTGCACGCGTCCAGCAGCGCCTCGGACTCCACAAAGTCGGGACGGTTGGTGTCGACCACCACCAGCAGCGCGCCGGAGCGCGCCATGATGAACGCGTCGTTCCCGCTGATGAAGGCGTCCGCGTACTCGGGCAGCTCCCTGAGCCGCGCCAGCACCGCCTCGGAGGCGTTGTTCGCCATGTCGATGACGATCTGCGCCTTCTTGCCGCGCTTGCGCGCGATGCACATGATGCCCGCCGCGGCGCCGACGGCGTCCATATCCGCGTGCTTGTGCCCCATGATGAAGACCTGCGACGCGTCGGAGATCAGCTCGCCCAGCGCGTTTGCCATAACGCGGGACTTGACCTTGGTGCGTTTTTCCGACGCCTGAGATTTGCCGCCGTAAAACTCGAAGTCCAGCTTGTTGCGCACGACGACCTGGTCGCCGCCGCGGGAGAGCGCCATCTCGATGGACAGCGACGCGTACTGATACAGCGTGCCGAAATCCTCGGCGTCCTTGCCCACGCCGATGGAGAGCGTCGCCGCGACGCCGTCCTCGGTCACGACCTCGCGCACGGAATCGAGCACGGTGAACTTTGCCTGCACGAGCTTCAGATAGTTTTGCTGGGAAATGACAAGCAGATAGCGGTTGCGGTCGAGGCGGCAGAACAGGCTCTCCGACCCCTCGAGCCACTTGCTGAGCTTTTCGTTGATGCGCGCGAGGTTCGCCGAGCGCGTCGCCTCCGTGCCCGCCTTCATCAGCTCCTCGTAGTTGTCGAGCATAATGATGCCGACGATGGGCTTGCCGCTCTCCTTCTCGTCGCGCAGGGCGTCCTCCTCGGTCACGTCGAACCAGTAGGTCGTCGCGAGCATCGCGGCGCGCCGCTGTCCGCCGGGGCGGCTGAGCGTGCCGAAGACGCGGAAGTGCCTGTCGTTCACGATCACCGTCTCGGGCGCCTTCTCCTTGCTCTCCAGCAGCCAGCGGTATTCAAACGTGGGCAGCGCCTCGTCCACCTTGCTCTCAAAAAGGCTCTCCCGCACGCCGGTCAGCTCGCGGAAGCTGTCGTTGCTCCACAGGATCTCCTGCGTGTCGGGACGGAAGACCATCATCGCGACCGGCGCGGAGAGCATCGACGCCTTGTCCGCCGTGGTCATGTCGTCGGTCACGTCGTCGATGTAGCGCCGGATCTCCTCGCGTCGCTTTTTCGCGGTCACACGGTAATTGAAGTAGAGCGCAAACACAAGCAGCGTCTCGACGGCCGCCAGCCAGATCCTCGGGATCGGCGTGCAGAACGTCGCGGCGACTATGGCGACCGCACAGGCGAAATAGAGCCGGATGCTCGGCTCCGTCAGCCTGGTGACGCGCTTGGAAACTTGATTGGCCAAGGCTCGTTCTCCTTTCCGTTGAAGCTGCACACGGCGGCAATATACAGATGCATTATAGCACAATGCGGAACAAGGATACAATCATTATTTTTCCCCGAATCCGGGCGAATGAAAAAAGAAATGTATAAACCCCTTGACAAGCGTGATATACTATATGGAAACTGATATTTGCCGCGCGGGCGTGACGCCGCGCGGTACATATAAAACCGCCGCGCGCCGAGCGCGGCAGACAAGTCCACAGAGCAGAAGCAGGACGCCGCAGGGGGCCGGTTCGTTTCGCGAGACAGGGCGAAGCGCGGAGCACGGACGTCTCTGTGTTGTTGTGCGCCCCCGCCGCCCGCTTCTGCTCGGACCGTACATTATTATGAAAACAGGAGTGTAACACAAATTGGCTGAACAACTGAAGATTATCCCCCTCGGGGGACTCGACGAGATCGGCAAGAACATGACCGTGTACGAGTACGGCGGCGAGATTGTCGTCATCGACTGCGGCATGGCGTTCCCCGACACGGAGATGTACGGCATCGACTGCGTCATCCCCGACGTCAGCTATCTCGTCAAAAACAAAAAGCGTATCCGCGGCCTGTTCATCACGCACGGGCACGAGGACCACATCGGCGCCATCCCCTATGTGCTCAAGCAGGTGAACATGCCGATCTACTGCACCCGTCTGACGGCGGGGCTCATCCGGCTCAAGCTGGAGGAGCACGGCCTTGCGAAGACGACGAAGATCGTCACCGTCGAGCGCGGCATGACCGTCAAGGCGGGCAAGTTCTCCGTGGAGTTCATCCACGTCAACCACTCGATCGCGGACAGCGTCGCCTTTGCGATCCACACGCCGCTCGGCTGTGTGGTCCACACAGGCGACTTCAAGATCGACTCCACGCCCATCGACGGGGAGGTCATCGACCTGGCCCGCTTCGGCGCTCTCGGCAAGGAGGGCGTGCTGGCGATGCTCGCGGATTCGACCAACGTCGAGCGCCCGGGCTACACGATGAGCGAGAGCATGGTCGGCAAGACCTTCGAGCGGCTGTTTGCCGGCTGCAAGCAGCGCATCATCGTCACGACCTTTGCCTCCAACGTCCACCGCATCCAGCAGGTCATCGACGCCGCCGCCGCCTGCGGGCGCAAGGTCGCCGTCTCCGGGCGCAGCATGGAGAACGTCACCAAGGTCGCGACGGAGCTCGGCTACATGAAGCTGCCGAAAAACACGGTCGTCGACCTGAACAAGATCAAGTCCCTCCCCCTCGAAAAGCAGGTGATCGTCACGACCGGCTCGCAGGGCGAGGAAATGAGCGCGCTGTACCGCATGGCGTTCTCCCAGCACAAGCAGATCGAGGTCGGCCCCGGCGACAAGGTCATCATCTCCGCCTCCGCCATCCCCGGCAACGAAAACACGGTCTCGCGCGTGATCAACGAGCTGTTCCGCAAGGGCGTGGACGTGGTCTATGACCGCGCGGACATGCTGCATGTCTCCGGCCACGCCTGTCAGGAGGAGCTGAAGATCATCCACGCGCTCGTCAAGCCCAAGTACTTCATCCCCGTTCACGGCGAGCAGCGCATGCTGCAGCTGCACAAGGACCTCGCGATGAAGATGGGCATGGAGCGCAAGAACATCGCCATCTGCGAAAACGGCGACGCGATCGAGATCGGCGCGCGGTCGATGAAGATCGTTCCCGGCGCCGTCGAAGCGGGCGAGGTGCTCGTCGACGGCAGCGGCGTGGGCGACGTCGGCGCGGTGGTGCTCCGCGACCGCAAGCATCTGGCGGAGGACGGCATGGTCGTCATCGTGCTGCCGGTCTCGGCGCAGAACGGCGAGATGCTGGCGGAGCCGGAGATCATCACCCGCGGCTTCATCTACGTCAAGGAGTCCGAGGAGCTGATCCAGGAGCTCAAAAACATCACGATGTCCGCCGCCGAGAACGTCCGCGGCCGCCGCAGCCGCGACCTCGGCGAGCTGCGCGGCGCGATCAGGAGCGCGGTGAGCGGCTACCTTTTCAAGTCCACGAAGCGCTCTCCGATGGTCATCCCCGTCATCACAAGACTTTGAATCAAAAAACCGCCCGACCGGGCGGTTTTTTATGGTATCTTCCTACTCCTTGGTGACCCTTTTGAGGATCGGGTCCAGCTCGTGCGTCCACTGGGAGAAGCCGTCGTGCTCCTGCATATAGGTCAGCACCTGCCAGTTCAGCCCGCCCGGCGTCATCTCGTTCGCGAGCTCGCGCAGTGTCCCGTCCCACGACGACGCCTTGCGGGAGAGCGCGTCCGTGAACGAGGTCACATACCGCCGCGCCGACGGCTCGTCCAGCCCGTTCGCCTCGCACCACTCCACCAGCGTCGCAAGCATCATATAGTAGGCGCTCATGTCGGAGGTGATCGTGCGCAGGATGGCGATCTGCTTCGGATCGTCCACGGCGACCACCTCGCCGATGTGCGAGAACAGCTCCACCGCCTCCGGCGCCGCCGGGCAGACGACGACCGGGCCGATGCGGTCCGCCGCGAAGGTCAGCGGCACCACGTCGAGCATCAGCCTCCGCGCGCCGATCAGCTCCCGCGCGCGGGAGAGGGACAGCGTCGGCACAAGCGTCACGAAGTTCTTCTCCGGCGGGATGCGCAGCGCGCCGAGCACCTCCTCCGCCTGCTGCGGCAGCACGGAGAGAAAGACCCAGTCCGACGCGTCCGCCACGCCCTGATTGTCCTCCGCCACGCGCACGATGTCCGGATACGCCGCGGCGAGCCGCGCGGAGCGCTCCCGCGTGCGCGGTGAGACCGTGATCCGCAGCCCCTCGATCCCCGCGCGGCAAAAGCCTGTGATGACGGACTCCGCGATGATGCCCGTACCGATAAAGCCCAATTTCAGCATAGCGCCCTCCTTATCCAAACCGCTCCTTGAGCGCAAGATGCGCCGCGTAGAGCTCGTTTTTGCTGTAGGTGTTGTTTTCGTCCTTCAAAAGCAGCTTGATGGCGTCCTTCGCGGTGCAATCATTCTGCACCATGCAGTCCACGAGCATCGCCTCCGGCGAGCGGATGTGCTCGACCTCGCGCAGAAGGTACGCCTCCGCGACCTCCACGATCATCGCGTACTCGCCCTTTTCGTAGTTTCCCTTCGCCAGAAGCTGCTCGCGCACCTCGGCGGGCGTGCCGCGGAAGGTCATCTCATGCAGCTTCGTCATGTCGTTGCACAGGCACAGCCGCACGTCCGCGCCCGCGTCGAGCAGAAACTCCACCGCCCCCATGACGCGCTTGGGCGACTCGTAAAACGCATAGGTGCGCGTGTCCCCCCTGCGCATCATGTCCAGCACGCGGCGCCGGTCGGCGTTCTCGCGCGGAAAAAAGCCGTAGAAGAAGAACGTCGAAAGATCGAAGCCCGAGATCGAAAGCGCCGTCACCGCGGCGCAGGGGCCGGGGATGCCGACCACCCGCACGCCGTTTTCCACCGCCGCCCGGATCAGCTCGTTTCCGGGATCGGAGATACAGGGCGTGCCCGCGTCGGTGATCACGGCGATGTTCTTTCCCTCGAGCAGCCGGGAAAGAAACCACCTTGCCTTGCCGTGCTCGTTGAACTTGTGGTTGGCGGACAGGTCGTTCCGGATACCCAGCTTGTTGAGCAGCACGACGCTGCGGCGCGTGTCCTCCGCCGCGATGATATCCGCCGTTTCCAAGATTTCCCTGCCGCGCTCGCTCATATCGCGCGCGTTGCCGATCGGCGTCGCGACGATGTAAAGCGTGCCGTATTGCTGTTCCATAATGCCCTCCCGGCGGCCGTTCCGCCCCGTGTTTTTATCAGTATAGCCCAAAATCCTCCGCTTTTCAATATTTCCCTTTGCTTTTCGCCGCCGGGGCTGTATAATAGTCAGGCATAACGCTGCAAGAAAGAAGGCTGACAAATGAAACGAATCCTGCGCAGGCTCTGTCCTCTCCTTCTCGTCCTCGCGCTCTGCCTCACCCCGGCGAGCGCCATGACCGTCGAAGAGGCCATCCGGCTTCTCAACATGCACTACGTCGACGAGCTGCCCGCCGCCGTCTACGAGGCGGAGACGCTTGAAGAGCTGTTTGAAGCACTCGGCGATCCCTACACCTACTACATGAGCGCCGAGCAATATGAGGAATTCACCGATTACGTCGAGAGCGAAACCTCCGTCACCGGCCTTGGCGTCGGCATCGAATACACCGCGGACGGCATCCTGATCGGCTCGGTGCTTCCCGGCGGCGGCGCGGAGGAGGCAGGGCTCGTCCCCGGCGACCTCATTATCGCCATCGGCGACACCAGCTGCGTTCCCGCCGCCGAAACACACCGCGCCCTGATCGTCGGCGAGGCGGGGACCTATGTCGATATCACCGTGCGCCATGTGGACGGCACGGAGCAAACCTACCGCATTGAGCGCCGCACCATTGAGATCCACAACACCACGGCGTCCTGTGAGGACGGCGTATGCGTCATCCGCTGCAACAGCTTCGGCACGAAGACAGGGGATTACTTTGAGGAGAGCGTCGAGACCTATGACAAGGACGCCGAGCTCTGGATCGTCGATCTTCGGGGCAACGGGGGCGGCATCACCGATTCCGCGGTCGCCTCGCTCGGCATCTTCTCCGGGGAGGGCGATAAGCTCTTCTACCGCACGGGCGAAGGCAATTCGTACTATACGCGCTATACGCTGGACGCCATGACGGACAAGCCCGTGATCGTGCTGGTCAGCGGCAACACCGCAAGCTCCGCGGAGCTTTTTGCCGGCGGCGTGCGCGCGGACAGCGCCGGCGTCATTGTCGGACCGCGCACCTACGGCAAGGGCACGGCGCAGATCATCATGGATATGACCAACCACCCCGGCATCTTCAAGGACGGCAGCTCCTTTAAGATCACCGCCTACCGTTTCTATTGCGGCGACGGCGACACCACGGACAAGATCGGCGTGCTGCCGACGCTGTTCGTATCGGAGCAGTACACCGCCGGCGTCGCGTCGCTCCTGCGCGCGAAAAAGCCCGAGGCGGAGCCGTACCTCACGCTCAGGCTCAACGGCATCACGCTCTACGTCAGCCCGGAGCAGGCAAAGGCAGACGGGCTGGACGACGCGCTGGGCGAGCTGCTTGCCGCGCTCGCGCCGGACGCCTCCCTGACACTTACCGCTGACGGAAAAACCGAGGAGATCACCTCCGGCGCGGCGCTGGCGCGCTTCGGAAACGAGCGCGTCAAAAGCCGCCGCTTTACCGACGTGGCGGACAGTCCCTACGCGGACGCCATTGACACTCTGGGAACCTACGGCGTTCTCAACGGCGTGGGCGACGGCCGCTTCGACCCCGAACGCACGCTCACCCGGGCGGAGCTGTGCGCGATGCTCTCCCAGGCGCTCAACGTGTCCAGTACCGCCTCCGGCCTCTTCCCCGACGTACCGGACGGCCAGTGGTACACGGGCTGCGTCAATGCCGCCGCTTCCCTTGGCTTCGTCAACGGCAGGGGCGACGGCTTCGATCCGAACGGCACGCTGACGCAGGAGCAGTTCATCGCCATCATGGGACGCCTTGTGCGCTTCCTCAACTTCCACGCCGACGATTACGCCCTGGCCCTGAAGGAAGAGGACCTTTCGGCGGAGCCCTACGGCGCCCTCGCTCCCTGGGCGCGCCTTGAGGCAAATGTCATGAACGAATACAGCGAGGGCTCGCTGCTCTACGCCGACTTGGACAGCATTGACCTGCAGGCGCCCGTCACGCGCGAGCAGGCGGCGGCTACGCTCTGCAAGGTCTTTCAGATGCTGAAAATTCTCGCCTACTGACCGGAACCTTTTGATTGCCGCGTCCGTCCAAGAGGAAGGATGCGGCAATCGTTCCTTATACGCGGATCAAAACACGGCGTCGACGCCGCAATGGAGGTGTACCATGAAGAAACGTATGATCGCGCTGCTGCTCGGACTGAGTCTCGTGTTCTCCCTCGCCGCCTGCGCCGCCGGAAGCGCCGCGCCGGATGCTCCCGCCGCGCCGGACGCTCCCGCCGCTTCTGTTCCGCCGGACGTTCCCGCCGCGCCTTCCGCCTCCGGCGAAGCGGAGCAGGCGCCCGCCGCGGCGCCCGAAAAGAGCGAGCCCGTGCTGGTCGCAAAGCCGGAATATCCGGTCATGATCCGCTATCAGGACGACGCCGAAGGTTGGATGAATCAGCGGTTCGCGTTTTATCAGTGGCAGGAGGAGCATCCCATTGAGCTGGATGAGTTCTATGCCGCTACGATCCCGGCGCTGCTCTCCGGCGCGGGGGAGGACAATCGCGTCTGCTCCCCGGCGAGCCTGTATCTGGCGCTGGCGATGGCGGCGGAGATCTCCGGCGAAGAGAGCCGCGCGCAGCTTCTCGCGCTTTTGGGCGCGGACGACCTAGAAGCGCTGGAGGAAAGCGCCGACACGCTCTGGACCGCCGACTACCGCGACGACGGCACGCAGACGAGCGTTCTGGCAGGCTCGCTGTGGATGCGCGACGACGATATTCCCTGCCTCAAGGGCACCGTAAAAACGCTGCGCGACGTCTTCCGCGCCTCGTCCTACCGCGGCGATATGTCCGACCCGCGCTACGGCGAAATGCTGCGCGACTGGCTCAACGCCCAGACGGGCGGACAGCTCGCGGACGCCGCCGAGTCCATCACGCTGGACCCCGACACGATGCTGGAGCTGCTGTCGACGGTGTACTTCCGCGCCAAGTGGATCGACCCCTTCGACGCGGCAAACACCGCCCCCGCCGTGTTCCACGCCCCGGGCGGCGACGTCGAATGCGACTTTCTGAACGAGGAGTTTTCCGAATTCTGGGTGTACCAGGGCGCGCACTTCACCGCCGTCCAGCGGAGCTTCGACGGCTCCGGCAGCATGTGGTTCCTGCTCCCCGAGGAGGGCATGGCGCCCGAAGCGCTGCTCGGCGACGCCGAGGCGCTGGCGTTTCTCTGCTCCGGCGGAAGCGAGGAGGCGGAGTGGTACTACGGCAGGCTCTCGCTGCCGAAGCTCGACGTCTCTTCCGATCTGGAGCTGTCCGACATGCTCAAGGCGCTCGGCGTGACCGATGTGTTCGATCCGGCGCGCGCGGACCTCTCCGCCCTGTATGAGGACGTGACGGGCGTCGCGCTCACGGAGGTGCGGCACGCGGCGCGCCTGACGATGGACGAGGAGGGCGTCACCGCGGCGGCGTTCACCGGCATGGGCTACGGCGCCGGCGGACCGCAGTACGAGATGGATTTCATCCTCGACCGCCCGTTCCTCTTCAAGCTCGCCTACAGTCAGAACGATCCGCTCTTCGTCGGGATCGTCAATCAGCCCTGATTCCTCAACAAAAAAAGCAGCCGTACGGCTGCTTTTTTTGATCATTCAGATGTTGACGCCCTTCTCGCGCAGTCTCTGGCGCAGGAGCGGCGCGTCGCCGTGGTAGACGATCCCGTCCAGGCCCAGACGCCACGCCGCCTCAACGTTGCAGGGGTTGTCGTCGAGGAACAGGCACTCGCGCCGGTCAAGGGAAAACAGCTCGAACGCCTTCTCATAGAACGCCGCCTCAGGCTTGAGCAGCTGAAAGCGATAGGAGACCATCAGGCGGTCATCGAAGAATTCGGAGACCGGCAGCCTCGGCCAGTAGCGCGCGTGACGCACCCCCGCGTTGGAGAGCAGATACAGCGTATAGCCGTTCGCGCTCAGATCGCGCGCCAGCTCATAGCCGCCGGGCAGGGGCGCGCGCGGCTCGTCCCAGCGCTCGAACACCTCCCGCGCCGCGGCGTGGAGACGTTCCGGGATGCGCGCGCACATCGAGGCAAACGCCGCCTCCTCGGTCATCGAGCCGCGATCGAGGCAGACCCATTCGGCGCTGTGAAAGATCTCGCGCTCGAGGATCGTACCGTCCTCCGTGCCGAGGCCGAGGCGGGCGATGAACCGCGGCGGCGAAAAGTCCAGCAGCACGCCGCCCATGTCAAAGAGAATGCTTCGTATCATGTTTCCGCCTTTGTCTCCTTTCCCCCCGGCGTTTCCGTTGTCTCCTTCGCCGCCTTCCCCGACAGCTTTTCCCAGCGCCTGCGCCATCTGGCGCGCGCTTCCAGCCGCTCGCTCAGATCGCGCGCGCCGACGCCGTAGACGAGGTAGAGGATCAGCCCCGAGACGAGCATGATGAACACCGTCGAGGCGCAGCGGCGGCCCGAGGCATTGATGTTGTAGCCGTAAAGCCCCTCCTCGCGCGTCATGCTCTGGATAACCATGGCGTAGGTCGTGCCGTAGGTGCTGGCAAAGGTCGCGCCCATGTCGTACTCGGTGAAGAGATAGTTGAAGTTCAGCGCGAACACGGCGAGCACGCTCGGCAGGATGATGGGAAGCTTCACCTTGAGGAACGTGCGCACGGGGCTTGCGCCGAGGTTGCGCGCCGCGTCCTCCAGCTCCTCGTCAATGGCGTAGAACGCCGCCTTGACCATGCGCAGCGAGAACGGCAGGCGCACGACGGTGTAGGCGATAACCATCAGGATCCGCACCGCGTCGGCGTAGTAGAGGTTCCGCCCGAACACGTACCACACGCCGTCGGAGTTGAAGAACACGCGGTAGGAGTAGCAGATCAGGATCGTCGGCAGCAGCCACGGGAACAGCAGCGCGTATTCGAGCACCGTGCCGGTCTTCTTGTGCTTGAAGATGTAGTTGCACGCGACCACCACGATCACGCAGGCAAGCGCCGCCGCGAGCACCGAGAGCACAAAGCTCGTCTGAATGCCGCCGAGCGTCGCCTCGTTGGCGAACACGCCGGAGATCGAGCCCGCGCGCGTCTTGTACGTGCCGCGGGAGGTGAGGTAGGAGTAGTCCGCCTGTCCGAAGTAGTTGAGAAGCGTCCAGTTGGAGAGGTCCAGCTTGCGCATCCGGACGGCGCTGTAGGTCTGGAAGGAGAAGACGACGATCATCACCACCGGCGTCATGTAGATGATGAACAGGACGTAGGCGTAGATGTGCGCCAGCACGTTCGCCACGGGGTTGGTGATCTTCTGCTTCTGGAGCTTCGCCTTCGTCTTGGACACGGAGAGATAGTGCCCCTTGCGCTCGTAGGACGAGAGCACCGTCAAAAGGACGATCGTGAAGCACGCGAGGATGATCGACAGCAGCGCCGCGCGCGCCTGCGGGAACGCCTCGTCCGCCACCGAGGAGCCGGCGAGGCGCACGATCTCCGGGTTGATGGAGTCGTAGCCCAGCAGCGTCGGCGCGGACATCGCGCAAAGGCCCGTGATGAAGGTCATGACCGTCAGGGAAAACAGCGTCGGCAGCAGCGTCGGAAACACGACCTGAAAGAGCACCTTGAACGGCTTCGCGCCCATGTTGCGCGCCGCCTCGACGGTGTTGTAGTCGATGCCGCGGATGGCGTTGCGCAAAAACAGCGCGTGGTTGGAGGTGCAGGCGAAGGTCATCGTGAAGAGCACCGCGTTGAAGCCGGAGAACCACGTGGGATCGAAGTCCGGGTTGACCTCCTTGATCGCGGTGGTCAGAATGCCGTCGCCGGCGTAGAGGAACATGTAGCCCGTGACCAGCGCGACGCCGGAGTAGATCAGCGTCGTCATATAGCCCAGGCGCAGGATGCGCGCGCCCTTGATGTCAAAATACTCGGTCAGCAGCACGATGGAGATGCCCACGACGTTGACCGTCACGATCAGGCACAGCGCCAGCTTGAGCGAGTTCCACACGAACTTCGCCATATTGCCCGCAAGGAAGAAACGGATGACCGCGAACGGCTCGACCTCTCCCGCGGCGTTGCGCGTGGTGAAGATGCTCGTGAGCGTGTTCAGGCACGGCAGGAGCATGAAGCCGAAGAACAGATAGGCGAAGAACAGCGCGCCGATGAGCTGGAGCGCCTTCGCAGTGTCAAGGGGGCGCGGCCTTGCGAGGGTGCCGTTCATTGCGCTCCCTCCTCTCCCTTCGCCGGATAGCTCATGAGGTCGGCGGGGTCGATGCCGACGGTCACGCCGTCGCCCTCGTCGTAGATACGGACGCCGTCGTTGCGCTCCATGACCTTGAGCGTCTGGCTGCCGACGTCGATGTAATACTTGATGTACAGCCCGTAGTATTCGCGCATGGACACCGTACCCGGAACGGTCAGCACGCCCGCGCGCTCCGGCTCGTTGACGTGCACGCGCTCGAGGCGGATGTAGTGGTGCGCCCCGGGGTCGATCTCCGCGCCGCCGGCGGCGAGCTTTTGCACCAGCTCGTCGGACAGACGGTTGATATCGCCGATGAAGTTGCACACGAACTCCGTCGCGGAGTGGTTGTAGACCTCGTTCGGCGTGCCGATCTGCTCGATGACGCCCTTGTTGAACACGGCGATGCGGTCGGAGAGCGTCAGCGCCTCCTCCTGATCGTGCGTGACGTAGATGCTGGTGATGCCGAAGTCCTTCTGCATCTTCTTCAGCTCCTCGCGCAGCTGCACGCGCAGCTTCGCGTCGAGGTTGGAAAGCGGCTCGTCCAGGCAGATGATCGCAGGCTCCGTCACCAGCGCGCGGGCGATGGCGACGCGCTGCTGCTGTCCGCCGGAGAGCTGGGAGACCGCCTTTTTGAGCTGCTCGTCGGTGAGGTCGACCTTCTTCGCGATCGTGCGCACCTTCTCGTCGATCTCCGGCTTTTTCATCTTCCTGACCTTGAGGCCGAAGGCGATGTTGTCGTAGACCGTCATGGTCGGGAACAGCGCGTAGCTCTGGAAGACGATGCCGATGTTGCGCTCCTCGATGGGAACGTGCGTGATGTCCTTTCCGCGGACGAACACGCTGCCCTGCACCGGCTCGATGAAGCCCGTGAGCGTGCGCAGCGTCGTGGTCTTGCCGCAGCCGGACGGGCCGAGGAAGGTGAAGAACTCGCCCTCCTTCACATGGACGTTGATGTTGTGCAGTGCGGTGAAATCGCCGAATTTCACCACGATGTCGTTCAGCCGGATCATAAGCCTTGTTCTCTCCCTCTTTGATTTGCGTTTCTGCCTGCAAAGGGCGGGATCGCGCTCCCGCCCTTTGCAGGCAGGGCGAGTCTCTCGACTCGCCCTGCCGGAGTTTGCCAAATCGGTTCAGCCCTGCTTCTGGGTCAGCGTGGACCAGTCAAGGTTGTCCCAATCCGGCTCCGCGGGCGCGTTGTTGTCCGCCCAGTAGAAGCCGAGGTTGGTCATGATGTTCGTCCACTCGGGGTTGTGCTGCGCAACGTAGGCGGCGTAGGTCATGCTCGTGCCGGGCACGTTGTTGAGCGCAAAGTTCTTGAGCTGATAGATCGCGGGCACACCGTCGGGATAGAGCGCGTCGGCAGCCTCGGCGTTGCACGGGAAGGAGTCGAACTCCTCGCCCCAGGCAGCCTGCACCTCGGCGGAGCCGAACCACTCGGCAAACGCCTCGACGGCGGCGGTCTGCGCCTCGCTGCGGCCGGCCTTGTCCAGAATGCCGATGTACTCGGCGATGTAGTAGGTGCCGTCCTTGATGTCGACCAGACCCCAGTTCTCCGGCTGGAAGGTGCCCTTGAGCGGGTTGCTGGAGCTGTCCGCCGCGGCGTCGATCTTGCCGTAGAGCGCGGAGGAATAGAACTCGGAGATCGCGACGTCGCCCTTGTTCAGCGGGTCGAAGCCGTACTTGTAGTCGTCGCCGCCCGAGACGCCCTCGGCGCAGAACTTCCACAGGGTCTTCCAGCCGTCGACCGAGATGCCGCCCGCGGGGGAGGCGGGATCGGTGAAGGCGTAGAGCATGGCGGAGTTGATGTTCATGTTGGTCGTGCCGCCGACCTTGTTCTGGCGATACCACTTGTAGCCGCTGTTGACGATGTCCGCCCAGTGATCGAAGTGGAGCTCCTGCCCGTTGGTGCCCAGCGCGTCGTTGCGGTAGAGCATCAGGACGTTCTGGATGACGATACCGTAGGCCTGGCCGTCATACTTGAAGTCGCCCACGTCGCCCGCCCAGGTCGGGGTCCAGTTGACGAGCTTGAGGTTCTCGTACTGGCCGTCGATGATCTGGCCCCAGCGGGTCTCGTTCAGACCGAAGATCAAATCGCCGTCCTTGTTCTCGTTGGCGGCCTGCACGGCGGCGGTGTCGCCGGAGATGACGGAGTTGTCGTCGATGCTGATGTTGAAGCCGGCAGCCTTCGCCTCATTGATGAGCCAGGTCGTGCGCTCGGTGGAGTTGGAGTTGGAATAGATGCGGATGGTGTAGCTCAGGTCCGGCTGCACGGCGGCGGGCTGATTCTCCGCGGGAGCGGCGGGCGTCGCCGGCGCCGCGGGGGTGCCGCTCTGCTCGGGCGCGGCGGGCGTCGCGGGCGCGGCGGGCTGGCTGCCGCCGCCGCAGGCGGCAAGCGCAAAGACCATGCAGAGCGCAAGGATCATGCTCAAATACTTTTTCATCGTTTCCTCCTTTTCTTTCGATCCCTCTGGCGGGAAGATATGTATATTATAGTCACTTTCCGCCAAATTTCAATAGAAAAATTAGAAATAATGTCCAACCGATCCGGTCAATTTGACAATCCGTGTGAAATTGGGTATGATAAGCGGCAGACGGAGCAAACCCCGCACACATCGGAAAGGAAGGATCAGTCAAACCATGAAAATCGCGGTAACCTATGACAACGGGCAGGTCTGGCAGCACTTCGGCAAAACGGAGCAGTTCAAGCTCTACACCGTCGAGGACGGCAAGGTCGTTTCAAGCGAGGTCGTCGGCACGGGCGGAGAGGGCCACGGCGCGCTGGCGGGCTTTCTGGCGGAGCACAAGGCGGACGCCGTGATCTGCGGCGGCGTCGGCTCGCCGATGGTCGGGCTTCTGGAGAGCTTCGGCATCAAGGCGTACCCCGGCGTCACCGGCAGCGCGGACGAGGCGGTGGAAAGGCTGCTCGCCGGCACGCTGTCCGTCAACGCCGACGCCGTACACGAGGGCTGCCATCACCACCACGAGGGATAAACCGAAAAAACGCCGTTCCCCGCAAGTGCTGCGGGGAACGGTGTTTTTTTATTCGGAGCTTTCGGCTTTTTCGGGCTCCGCTTCGGTTTTTTCCGGCTCCGTCTCATCCTTTTTTCGCTGCGATCCGGTCTTCTCCGGCTGTTCCTTTCCCTTCAGGTCCGGGTGGGCGCCGATGTTGTCATGCAGCGGCGAGAGCGATTGCGGCGCGTCCGGCCGCACCGCGTAGGCTCCGGTCACCGTTCTCTCGATCTGCCGGTTACGGATCAGAAACTCCAGCACGGCGTCAATGTTGTCGCGCACCTCCTTGCGGTCGATCTCCGTAAAGTCGGCCAGATAGTCGCACAACTCGCCCCGGCGCATGGGCCGCCTCTCCTTGAGCATATGTGACAGGACGATGTCGTCGAGCATGTAAAACCGCTCCTCCACGCTCCGCTTCATCAGAAGGTCCTTACCGTACTCCGTCCACTTCATTGCGTATCCCTCCCGTTTTGCCTCCGTTTTTTATTGCGGTCCCGGCGCGAAGGAGCTGCTTTCCCCCGCGCCCCGTCCGCTCAGTAACACCAAATCATCTCGTCGTCCAGATACAGCGCCAGCCAGATATGGCCCTCCTCGCTGAGAACCGGCAGCGCTCCGCCCTGATCGGCGTACAGTCCGACGGAAGCCCTGCCGCCGTCGTCGAAGGCGACCGCGCAGGAGTAATCGCTGTCCATCGCATAGCTGAAGGGACGTCCTTTTTCGTTGTCCGTCCAGAAGCAGCCCCTGCCATTCTCACCAAACGTGAGAAATCTCACGTCTTCGCGCATTTCAAAGCTCACGTCGCCGGACTGCCTGTTCACAAACTCGTAGCAGATATAATATTCATCTTCCATCAGCACCTTCGCGTCGAAGGGGACGACCTTGACGCGCTCCGTGTCCAGAGCGACCCGCTGAAAAGTATTTTCCGGATCCGCAGGCTCCTCGGCGCCCTCCGCGGCGTCCGACCAGCTGCAAGCCTCGTCGACGATCGCGTCAGCTTCAAAGCTCTCCCGCTCCTCCCGGAAGCACCGGCTCTCCCACCGGCCGAAGGTACAGCGCACAAAACGCGCGCTGACCGTGGTTCCGGGGTTAAGATAAGAGGGAAGGAAGCTGTCCCCCTCGTTCCCGGTGAAGGTACAGCCGTCGAAAAGGACGGCGGAATCGCTGACGCTCAGCATGTCAAAGCCGCGGTTGTCCTGTAAGGTGCATTCCTCGAGGACGGCGTCGCCGCAATCGCTCAGGTCGATGATGCCGTAGCTGCAATCGCGGATGACGCAGTTTTTGAGCGTAAGGCCGGCCGTGTGATCCGCCGACACGCCGTAGGTGCCGCAGCCGTAGAGGTCAAGGCCGTCGAGCGTGACGTTCCGGCAGGAATCGAACTCCAGCACCGCGCCCTGGCAGTTTCCCTGCTCTATGGTGTGGCCGAGGGTGACGTTCTCGATTTGGATGTCGGAGGAATCCTTGAAGCAGAGCACGTCGGAATAGCGGGGCTCCGCCACGATCTCGGTCTCGCCGTCCCCCGCGCCGCGGATCGTCAGGCCGTCGACCCCATGAATCTCTGCCTGCCAGCCGTCCGTAAAGCCGCGCGCAACATAGGCCGAGACATTGTCGGAGGTCCCATGGAGATATTGCGTGAGGTTATAGACGCCGGGCGCCAGCTCAATGACCGCGCCGGGCGCGACAGCTTCCAGGAATTCTCCCGCCGTGCCGACATGAATCGTCTCGTCCTTCGGCGCGGGTGCCTCCGCCGGTGCGGGGGAAGCCGGCGGAGCCGGCGTAGGAGCGGCGGACGCCTCCGGCGGCGTTTCGGCGGGTTCGGGCGCCGGGGAAGCAGCGCCGCATCCGGCAAGCGCCGCCAGCAGCACCAGCACGAGCGTAAAAATCCCGATACGCAAACGATGATCCATACTGCTCACTCCTTCTTTTCGCGCTGACCGCGCTTTCTCCGCCGCTGCTCACGATCCTCCGCCCCGGAGGCAGGCGCCTTCGCCGCGCAATGCCGCGATCGCAGCGGCTGCGAAAGCGGGATTGCCAGAAAGCCGGGCACCTTGCGCAAAGCTGCAACGTGTCAGGGAACACGTCTTTTTTCACAGGCGTTCTTCATCTATGCCTTTGCAACGCGCTTGCGGCTGGACGTGATCGCGCGCTCCGGGCAGACCAGCACGCACAGATGGCAGCCGACGCACTTCTTCGCGTCGAGGCGCGGCCTGCGATCCTCGTCCAGCCGGATCGCCTGGTGCCCGCCGTCGGCGCAGGATATTTCGCAGCGTCCGCAGCCGATGCACTTTTCGCGGTGGAACTTGGGATAGATGACCGTGTCGCGCTCCAGCACGTCCGTCGTCTCGCTGACAGACGAAAGCGCCAGCCCTCTCGCCTCGCCGACGCTGCGAAAGCCCTTTTCCGCGAGGTAGTAGTTGAGCCCCGCCTTGAGATCGTCGATGATGCGGTAACCGTACTGCATCACCGCGGTCGTGACTTGAATGCTGCCCGCGCCGAGCAGGATGAACTCCAGCGCGTCCGACCAGTTCTCCACGCCGCCCATGGCGCTGAGATGCATACCCGCCAGCTTCGGGTTCTGCCCCAGCTCCGTGATGAAGCGCAGCGCGATGGGCTTGACAGCGTTGCCGCTGTATCCGCCGACCGCGGACATGCCGTGCACCGCCGGCGCGGCGACGTAGGTGTGCGGGTTGACGCCCGTGATGCTCTTGATCGTGTTGATGGCCGCAATGCCGTCCGCGCCGCCGCGCTTCGCCGCCTCCGCCGCGGGGCTCATGCGCGCCACGTTCGGCGTGAGCTTCGCGAGCACGGGTATCTTTGTTCCGCGCTTTGCCGCGGCGGTAAAGCGCTCCACCAGCTCCGGCACCTGCCCGATGTCCGAGCCGAGGCCGCCCTCCGCCATATTCGGGCAGGAGAAGTTCAGCTCGATCGCGTCCGCGCCGTTTTCCTCGCACAGGCGCGAAAGCTCCTCCCACTCCGCCTCGTTCTGCCCCATGATGGAGGCGAGGATGAATTTCGTCGGATATTTCTCCTTCAGACGGCGGAATATCTCCATATTCTCCGCGACGCTGTGGTCGGAGAGCTGTTCGATATTCTTAAAGCCGATGATGCTGCCGTTGTCGCCGGTGATGGCGGAAAAGCGCGGCGACGCCTCGTGGATGTCGAGCGTGCAGATCGTCTTGAACGCCGCGCCCGCCCAACCGGCGTCGAACGCGCGCGCACACATGTCGTAGGTGCTCGCCACCACCGAGGACGAAAGCAGGAACGGGTTTTCGAGCGGCACGCCGCAAAGCTCCGTTTTGAGCAGGTCCTCGTTCTCCGGCGGCGCGAGCTCCAGCCCGGGCCTGACCTCGTCGTGCAGCCGGGTCAGCAGTTCGCGGATCGGCACCTGCCCCGCGCGGACGCAGGCGCTCTCGCAGGGCGCGGCGCAGTTCAGGCACGGGTTTTCGTCGCCCAAACGCGCCGCGGCCGCTTTTTCGTCGTCGAACCAGACGCTGCGCAGCAGCGCCGCGCAGTCGAGCCTGCCGCACGCCTTCGCGCAGGGCGCGTCGCGGCAGAGTACGCAGCCGATCATATCCGAGCGATAAAGCCTTCGTTCAATCATTTCCTTTTACCTCCGTAAATAGTCCGGCAAAGCCGGGAATCTGTGCCGCCGACCGGTATCGCTTCAGTTAAGCCCACATTCTTCTTCAGCGGACCGTGGTCACTGGATGTATACGATCGCGCTCTTGCGCAGCGCGGAGACGATCCGGGCGATTGCCGAGTAGGCCAGCCCCGCGCTGTAGAGATAGACGAGAATATCGGTGGACCTGAGGAAGGCCACGCAGGCGAGCGCGACAAGGATGTTGACCGCGCCGTGCGCGACGTAGAGCTTCCACGAGGAGCCGCCGTAGCTCCTTGCCTCCCTGCCGCGCAATATGTCGATCGCGCCGGAAAACGCGTGCGCGGCGAGCAGGTACAAAATGATGTAGACGCGCGGCGTGTTTGCCAGCGACGCGGTGAACGCGCCGAGGTCCAAAACGATGATGCCGACGTACAGCAGCAGCTTCCCGCCGACCATGTGCCGCGCCATGGTGAAGTAATAGATCAGATAGCGGACGCCGTAGACCGTCAGGGAAATGCTGAGGATGGCGGCGGCAACGCTGAAGCCGAGCTCGGTATCCACCACCATCAAAACGCTCAGCGCGATCATCAGAACGCCGGTCAAAACGCCGGCGATGCGCTGTCCCGTGCTCATTTCCGCGCCGCCTCCTTTGCCTGCTCCACCAGAAGCCGAAAGTCCTTCATCCCGCGGAAGCCCTTGTCCTCATAGTCCACGGAAAAGCCCGCGCACAGGTTCCCGGATTTGAAAATTTTGTTGGTGACGAGGCTCTTTTGCGCGAGCGCGGCGAGGATGAATTTCCCGAGAAAGGTTTCGTCCTTGTCGTCCCGCGGCGCGCCGATGTACTCCGGCTGGTACCGCTCCAGATCAAAGTCGGGGATTGCCTGACCGGAGAGCGCTTCGCCGAACGCCTTCCAGTCCGCGCAGGCGTTGAGCTGCCGCTTTGTGAGGATCGCGCGGATCTCCGTTTCGTGCGGCGTGACCGATTCCGTGTCGTAGGTCTCTTTCTCAAACGTTTCCGCCGCGCCGCGCAGGTATTTCATCGCGTAGACCATCTGGCGGAAGGCGTGCTCGTAGTCCGAGGGGTTGTCCTTGACGAGCTCCTCGTAATTGCCCCACGCGGGCAGGTACTTGTAGCGGATGAAGCTGTAGTCCGGCAGATGCCCCGCGCGCCCGTGCCCGAGATTCATGATCGAGTGCTCGCTGAACTGGTAGATGCTGCTGGTGTAGACGCCGTTTTCGAGGTCGTCCTCGCCGGAGGCGCTGTGGCGGAAGGTGACCGGGCGCTCGGAAAAGCCGTCGCCGTCCGGGATGAGCTCATAGAAATAAGAATTCGTGTTGTTGATGACGAGCGACGGCGTCCCCGCAAAATAGCGGTGCGCCCAGGTGTCGGCGAGAATGTGCATCGCGATGCCGGCCGCCTGCAGGCTCGCGCCCTTGGCAAGCTTGACGGTGTCGACGAGCAGATCGCCGTTCGGCCCGCAGATCAGGCGGTATTTGTTCAGGTAGGTCTTGGAGCAGCCCTTGCGCCGCGCGGCGAGATCGCGGGGCAGGAAGTGGAACGACGACCAGATGCGCGTGATGTCCTGCAGGCCCAGGGGATCGGTCCGCGCGTCCATCAGCTCCAGCTGCAGCTGCGTCGTCGCGGCGGACGCGGGCGCTTTGAGCGTTTTGAGCAGCGTGCGCGAGCACAGATCGACGAACTGCGCGCTGTAGGCGATCGCGAGGCTTTCCTCGTGCGCGTATCCCGCGAGACACGCGGCGCAGTAGGTCGCGTAGTAGTGGAAATCCATCTGCATCGCGCTATCCCTCCCGCTCTTCGAGCGCGCGCGTCATGCGCTTGACGCGCACGGACGCGGCGATCATGTCAATGAGCGTGGCAAGCGAGGTCAGCTCGACAATGAAGCTGGATACTCCTATTTCGTCCGACGCTCTCGCTTCCGCAGCCAGCTCATTTGTGCCGAACGCCGCAAACAGGATAAACCCAAGCGTCGCCAGGCTGAGAAGCGCCAGAATGCCCGCCGCGAAGAGATAGCCCGTTTTACGCTCCCCCCGCAGCCCTTCCGCGCGCGCGGAGCGCCAAATGCAGAAACGCAGCCGCAGATCGACCGCAAGCACGAGCAAGGTCGCAACGCCGGTCGCGATGATCCCGGCGGTCGCGTTTCCCGTCTCCGCGAACCGCTCGCGCAGCTCCGGGATCTGAAAGACAAACGTGACGACCGACCGGATCACGCTCCACACGCCGAACGCCATCACGCCCAGCCCGACGATCGCCAGCGTGTCCCGATCCCGCCGCAGCTTCCTTTTCAGCTCGTTTGCTTCCATACTAAATCTTTTTCTCCGTTTTACCTTGCCTGTCCGCCGTTTACCCGCATGCGGGAAGCTGAACAGGGCGTCATGCGCAGAATGGGCATTGCCGCCTCTTTGGAGCTCACAGCAGCATCCGCTCCGCGCTTTTCGGGTCCAGTATATCACAGAGAAGCGAAAAGTAAAAGCGTTTCTTTGCACGGGATCGTTCACGCGGATGACATCCCTGTGAGCCGCGGCATCCGTGTCGGAGAGGAAAATGTATGCGCCAAAATGAAATGGCGATTTCGCGCAAAAAAGGAGACTCCGTTTCCGAAGCCTCCCGATATGGATATTCTGTTTTCGGCTGCTCATACGCGCACAACGTAGTCTGCCTTGCGCGGCTTGGGCTGGGGATGCTCGCAGTCGGCGTAGCCGAGCGCGATGGACGCAACGCCGACCAGCGTTTCGCTCAGCCCCCATTTTCTGAGCAGTTCCTTGCCCTCCGGCAGTTCAAACATCTGCTTGCAGCGATTGATCCAGCAGGAGCCAAGCCCCGCGGCATAGGCGGCGTTGAGCAGATTTGTACAGACCGCCGCGCCGTCCAGCTCATGGGTCAGGCACTCGTCCGTTTCAAAGATCAGCAGGATCGTCGGCGCGCCGTAGTACGGGTGAGCGTCCGGCGCGTTTAAAATTTTTGCGTTCATTGCGTCCACGGCGGCGACGTACTCCGGTGTCTGCACGGCGACGATCTGGACGCCCTGTGTGCCTTTTCCGGTTGGCGCATAGGTGCCCGCCTCGACCACAGCGTTCAATTCCTCCTCCGTGATCTGCTCCGGCTTGAACCTCCGGATCGAACGGCGATTTTTCAAGACCTCCAACGCTTCGGCTTTCATGGCGATACCTCCCTGATTTATGATGACGCAGTATATCATGCGCATCTTCGGATTGCAAAGATTATTTGTTTGCCGGCCGGCGCCCGTCGCATACAGGCGTCGCTCGTCGGGATGGCCGCCCGGATCGCCCCGCAGTTCCTGTCGAGGTCAAAGTATGGCGCCCATAGGGATTTTGAGCGGCAGGATCGCGCCCTTTTCCGCTTGGCCCCGATGCCGGCTCACATCTGAATACAGACCTTCCAGCCGTCTGCATGCTTTATGCTCTCGATCGACTCGGAAAAGCCTTTCAAAAGTCGAAGGTTCAGCTCGTCCAGATACGGCTCGCACAGGGGATCCCCGTCCAGGCCGCGAAAGCCGAATTGCAGAATATGCCTTGTGCCGGTCTCGCTGCACAGCAGCCGGACACTACAGCTCTGTGCCGGATGCTCCGCGGCGTGAAAGAGCGGATAGAGCAGCTCATCGCACAGAAACGGGATCAGCTTCATCTGCTTCCCGTCGTACTCATAGCGCTGCAGGAACGCGCGCAGCGCGCTCCCGAAGCCGAACAGGTCCAGATTGGCGGCGTCCAGCTCCATTTCCAGCATGCGGGAGCGGTACAGGAAGCGCTGCGTCAGCAGCTTTTGCGGGTGGTCAAACACCTGAGACGGCGGCCCCTGCTCATAGATCCCCTTTTCGGCGAGAAAAACGACTGTGGTGGCAACCTTCTTCGCAAAGCGCATCTCATGCGTGACCAGGACGCTGGTCATCCCCTCGTCCACAAGGGAGCGGACGACCGACTCGACCTCGTCCACCATGGTCGGGTCCAGCGCGCTGGTCGGCTCGTCGAACAAAATGACCTGCGGATGCATGGCAAGCGTACGCGCGATGGCAACGCGCTGCTTCTGCCCGCCGGAGAGGTCGCCCGGCATGGCGGTCTCCCGTCCCGCCATTCCGACCCGCGCCAGCAGCCTCTTTGCCTCCGCAATGGCGTCTGTCCGGTTCATCCCGGCGACCTTCATGGGGGCAAGGATGATGTTTTCCAGAATATTCAGGTTGGAGAAGAGGTTGAAATGCTGGTACACCATGCCCATCTTGCGCCGGATGGCATCGATATCGGCGCCCTTGGCCAGAATATTCTCCCCGTCGATCCAAATCTCGCCCTTCTCCGGAACAACCAGATGGTTGATGCAGCGCAGAAGCGTGCTCTTGCCGCAGCCGCTGCCGCCGATGATCACGACAGATTCGCCCTTTTTGACTTCCAGATCGATATTCTCCAGGATCGGACCGTTTCCGTAATCCTTTGTCAGGTTCTTGATTTGGATCATGCCGTCTCCACCCCCTGATGTCTGCGTGTTGTGGCAAGCCGGAAGCAAAGCTTGACGACGGCGCCGATGAAGAAGTACAGGATCGTCACCGTGATGAGTCCCGCGAAGGCGTCCATGGTCCGGCTGGACACGATGGACGCAGCCCGCGTCATGTCCACGACCGCCAGATAACCCACGACCGAGGTCTCCTGCATCCCGGCGATGAACTGGTTCTGATAGAGCGGCAGCGCGGCGTCGACCGTCTGCGGCAGCGCAACGTACCGGAACGCCTGCCAGCGGGTCATGCCCAGCGTCCGCGCCGCTTCAAGCTCGCCGGGCGCGACCGTATTGAGCGCCGTATCGAAGATTTCCGCAAGGTAAGCCCCCGACCGCAGCGTCAGCCCCAGAATCACGATCCAGAGGACCGGCAGCACGCTTGCGCCGAAAACGACATAGGCCAGCACCATCAGCAGCACCAGCGTGGGGATCCCCATAAAGAACGACATGATAATGCGCGCGGCGCGCCGAAGCCACGCCTGTCTGGCGCGCAGAGCCGCGCACAGCGCTATGCCGAGAGCCGTTCCGAGCAGGAAGCTCGCGAACGTCAGCAGCAGCGTTATGCCAAGGCCGTTCAGGAAAAAGAGATACCTGTCTTCCCGCACAAAGGTCACATACAGTGTGTAACGCAAATCGTCCAATGACTTTCCCTCACTTACTCCAGTTCTTCCACGGCGACTTTGATGTTCTGCTGAGTCTTTTCAATAAAATACAGGGACACTTGATCGAATGCGTCGCAGGTAAACATTCCCGCATCGTTTACCTCCTCGGCATACACGTCGCTCATGCCGCCCGCCATCACGTCGTAGAGGCCGGACTGCAGGCCGATGATCATATCCGAATAGGTCGACAGCGTGAATTCCATCCGGTAATTGCGCTCGTTCGCAAAGTATTTCAGCGCCTCCAGATCGAAGCCGGTCGGGACATCCTCGCCCGCGTTTTGGAAGGTGCGCGGAAAGCCCTCGCTCTCCACGGCGACCCGCAGCACCTCGCCCGTTCCCGTAAGCTGTATGCCCGGATCAACGTAATTGACCCCGTCAAAGTTCTCCAGGCGCGTCAGGTGATCCCGATACGCTTCCGTCTTCTTGAATTCCGCCAGAAACGCGTTGAAATCGTCCTTGAGCGCTTCTCCGTCCGGATTGAAATACAGGATCGCGCCAAAGCTTCCGCAAGCGGGAAGCACGCGGTTGAGACCTTCGCTCCCCACCGCCATCCGCTTCCATGCGAACGTATCCACCGCGATTGCGTCCACCCGGTTCGTCTTCAGCGCCATGACCATATCGGCAAGCGAGTCATAGCGCACGAGCTCCATGTCCGTCCGCCCCGTGAGGAGATAGTCGGGCTCCCAAGCGAGCAGGAGTCCGACGCGCCGCCCCTGCAGATCGTTGACGTCCGTGATCGGCCTGTATTGCCACTTTACCGCTCCGCAGCCGCCAAGGACAAGGGCCAGCGCCAACAGCAGCGCCGGTACAAATCCACATTTTTTCTGCTTCCATCTCATTCGCTTCATCAGACCTTGCCTCCCGTCGATCTCCCCGATGGACAGGCCCTTTTCCGCTCTCAGACGCCGCAGCGTTTCCCTGACGGGCTTTTCGGCCGCGGGCGCTTTCTCGACGGGCGGCGCTGCGGCCGCGGGGACTCCCGCCGGCGCGGCAGTCTGCTTGCTCCGGGACACAAATTGTAACGCATTTTACTGAAATAAGCAAGGAAAAATGCAAAAGCAGAAACAGCGGCGGCGCGGAATGCCGATCGCGCCCCACGTTCCGGCGCCGCGGGTCATGGTTCGGCCAGTTTCTAAGTGGCAGCGAGCTCTGCGTATGGACGATGAGCGGTTTGCGTGTTATAATGATCTCACCATATCGGTATTTGAAGGTGATACTGAAATTTATTAAAACGATTGAAAATCGTTTTATAGCCGCGCAGCGGCGTTAAATTTCGCATGAGACGTGTTTTGCGCCTTTGGCGCAAAACCAGCGTGCGCAGCACGCGCCTTTCAAATTAAATCTTTTAATTTGAAAGTAGTATGAGGTTTATAGTATGGCGATTGTACAGCTTGTATTGTCGGCGATTATCTGCGGAACTCTTTTGCCGCAGCGGCTCATAGACGCGGCGTCCATGGCGGCGGCGTCCGACGCCATGGCGTTTGCCGCCGGACGGGATATCTGTCCGGGCGGCTCGTTCGACGACGCCGTCGCCGCGCATGAGATGGTGCACACCATCTGTTGCTTTCCTCCTCACACAATCGAATCCGTGATTGAGCGTTGAGGAAAGCCGCGCTTTCGCGCGGCTTTCCTCATTTTTCTATTCGCAGTTGCCGCGGCAGTGCGCGCAGCCGGCGCACGAGCCGCAGTTTCCGCCGCAGGAGTGTTTCCCGCGCTTTTTGTCCCGCAGGAGAGAGGTGATGAATGCTCAGGCTGATCTCGTCCTCTTCGAGCATCCCGAACGCGCCGCCTGCCGCCGCGCTCTTGTCCCCGACGTACCAGTAGTCGCAGCGCTCCGCGCCGAGGGCGACGGTGTGCGTGCGGATGAGCTTTGCATGCATCAGCTTCGCAAGCTGGTGATCCCACGCGCAGATGTGCGGCGTCAAGTCCTCGTAACCGCGCGCTTTCGCAAACTCAGCGATCGGGCAGCCGATCAGGTGGAAGCAGAAGCCCTCCGCGCGGCGGTCGGGGTTGATTTCCATGCCCCAGGCATTGCCCCATTCGCCCGCCGCCTTCTTTCGGTCCAGCTTCTTCTTGTAGCGCCGATACCACGCGTAGCCAATATCCATCTGCCACTTTTTATTCGCGTCGATCAGCCTCCCGAGCGGGGCGAGCGACTGATAGCGCCACTCCATGAGCTCGTCGATCGCCGCCGCGCCCATGCGGTGACCGGACGCCTCATATGCCGCGAAGAGCAAAAGCCCCATATCGAGGTTCTCCGCGAGCATATTGTCCCTGCCGCCGACGTCGGGAGCTTCCGCGAGGAACCGGCGATACGTTCGGTCGGTCTCCCGCAGCAGCTCCTCCGCCTCGGCGGGGTAGTATTTCTCCGCATAGCGGCGGATCAGCTTTTTTGTGCTCCGCACCGTCCTGGATTCTCTGCCGCTCATCATCAGATTCTCTTACTGTACCCGCAGTCGCAGTACGGCCCGCCGGAGGCAAGCGTGAACTCGCGCACGAAGGCCGACGCGCCGCCCGCCTCGGTCATCGCGTAGTCGAGCCGGCACATCGCGCCCACGCAGTCAAAAAGCCCCAGCTCGCGCATGAGCGTGCAGATGCCGCACTTTGTAAAGCGCGCCTCATAGCCGCTTCCGTCCTCATAGGGCAAAAACTCCATGTTCCACGAATACGGGTTCCGATCCGCCGCGTTCAGTGCGGCGGTCTTTTTCATCCCTTCGACGTCCCGCTCGGAAAACTTCCTTCTCCCGCCCATACGGCAAAACCACTTCGTCGGCGCGATCATCATCGCCGCCTCGTAATAGTCCGCCAGCTTTTCCACATTCGGACGCTCCGGCATACTGAGTACAAACGCCGAAAACAGCGCGCAGTTGACGATGTTCATCCGAAAGCGGTCGCCCTTCTCGAACGCCGGCAGCCGAGAGATGATCTCACGGTACTTTGGCTTTGCCGACCGCGCGACGCGATCCGCCGTCCCACGGTCAAAGCCGAGCACATTTGTCAGATTGGCGCGAAACGACCCTTCGTATAAGAGCCACATCCCCAGCGGCATACCGATGTATTTCATCCGATCGATCTCCCATCGCCAGCCCCTCCGGAATCACTTTCCAAACCATGATCGTGACCTCTCACTTTCTGCATTGGAACACCGCGATGCTCTGCACGTTATAGACCTTCGCCTCGCCGTACAGCCCTTCGAGCCGCGTCCGCAGGCTTTCGAGCGTTTCAAACGGTTCCGTGAAGAAGCCGCGCTTGATGTAGAACTGGCGGATGCGCTTGTCTGTGTGCGCATTGCAGCCTTTCACATAAAAGCACCCGCAGAAAATGCCGCCCGGCTTCAGCACACGGTATGTCTCCCGATACGCCGCCTCCTTGTCCGGGAAGGCGTGGAAACCATTGAGCGAGACCACCGCGTCGAAGCTCTCGTCCGCGAACGGCAGCGCGCCGACGTCGCCCTGACGGAACGCGACGTTGGAGATACCCATTTCAGCGGCTCTCGAGCGTGCGGACGCCATCATCTTCTCGGAATAGTCGAGGCAGGTGATCTCCGCCTCCGGCAGCGTTTTCCACACGGGCATCGACAGCACGCCCGTCCCCACCGGCACCTCCAAAAGCTTTCCCTTGAAATCCGCCGGGATCGCCTCGAACGCACCCGCCTGATACTCCAGCGCGTCCTTGCGCGTCATGCGCCACACGCCCTTGAGGATCATCCTTCCCGGCAGCGTCGTGCCGGTCATCATGCCGTCGTAGAAGCCGTGCGCGTTCCCGAGGCTCTTATACGCCGATTTGATCTCGTCCTTGCGTGACACAAAAAACGCCTCCTGTTATTGTTTCAATTCCGCCATATGCTGTTTGACCGCGGCGAAGGTCTCGTCGCTGATGACGTGCTCGATGCGGCAGGCGTCGTTCGACGCCGTCTCCGCGTCCACGCCGAGAGAGACGAAATACTGCGTCATCACAAGATGGCGCTCGTAGATTTTCGCGGCAAGCTCCTGGCCCAGCTCGGTCAGCCGGATGCCGGAGCTTTCCTCGATGCTCAGAAAGCCGCCGTCTTCCAGCAAATGGATCGCGCGGCTGACGCTCGGGCGCGTGACGCCCATCTGCTCGCTGACGTCCTTTGCGCGAATAAAGCTCTTTTTGTGCGAGAGGACGTAGATGGTTTCCAAATACATCTCGCCCGATTCCTGCAATACCATAGGTTTTTCCTTCACTTCTTCCCGACCAGCAGCGTCGAGCCGGTGAGGAACATCGTTTTCGCCTCGGCGCGGCTCATGAATTTTCCGTTCGCCGTGTCGATCAGCTCCACGCGCTCGTAACCCATCGCGCACAGCGAAGCGCAGAACCTTTGCATGTCGCCGTAGCGCGCGGGGCTCATGATGTCGTGGATGGCAAACGTGCCGCCCTTTTTGAGCACGCGCAGGGTTTCGAGCAGCAGCTTCTGTTTGTCCGCGCCCACGACGTTGTGATAGACGTAGTTGCTCGTCACCGCGTCGAAGCTCTCATCCGCGAAGGGCAGCTTCTTCGCGTTGCCGACGCAAAACTCCGTGTTCTCCACGCCCTCCGCCGCGGCGTTGCGCTCGCAGAGCTCGCGCGAGAACGAGGCGTACTCCGGCCCCCACGCGTCGCAGCCCACCATACGAGCCCCCGGATTGCGCTTCGCGCAGGCAATGGTCAGCGCGCCGCTGCCGCAGCCGACGTCCAGCCCCACGCCGCCGTCGGGCAGCGTGACGTACTCCGCCGTGCCCTCGACGATCTGCCTGGAGAGCTGACGCTTTCCATCATAGGAGAACTGCCCGCGTGCATAGGCGCACCATGCCGCAAACGCGCCGCAGCCCGCCGCGCCCAGCGCGGATACGGCGGCGAGCGCCCTGGTCCCCCTGCTTTTGCCGAACACGCCGAACCCCGCCGCGCCGAGCGCCAGCGCGCCCGCGCCCACGGCAAAGCTCGTCAGCATCCCCTTCGGCACCCAGTTTTTGTAATCAGCCTTCATTGTGTCGTCAGCCCTCCCCGAATGTGATTTTGATAATCCGCATACGGACCGAATTGTCGCAGAATTTAAGCATCATGCGGTGGACAAGCCCCAGCTCGCCCGAAATGTCGCGGTAGCCGCGCATATAGCTTTTCGACGTCACGGCGGCGAAGTCCGCGCTCCACGCTCTCAGGCTCGCGGGGTCCTCCAGCGAGAACAGCGCGTCCACGTCGCGGATGCCGGCCTCCTTGAGCCACGTCTTCGTCATCAGCTTTGCGCCGCGCCGGTTGCAGGTGTCAAATGCCAGCACGCCGCCCGGAAAGCGCCGCGCCAGCTCCGCAAAAAGCCGCCGCACGTCCTCGGTTTTGAAGTAATAGAACACGCCCGCCGCAAAGAACACCGCGCCCTTCGCGCCGTCCACGCGCTCCATCCACGAAAAGTCGTTCAAATCGCAGCCGATGTTCTCCTCGCGCTCTCCGGCGCTCAGCAGCCCGTTGCGAACCGCGATCACATCCGGCAGATCGACATTATACCCGCGGCACGTTCCGTTGTCCACCTTATGAAAGGTATCATCCAGCCCGCAGCCGAGATTGACCACGGCGGCTTCGGGATGCGCGCTCAGGTAGTTCCCGACCTCCCACGCAAGGTCGTACTGCCGCTGGGCGACCTCCAGCGCGCCGAACAGCCCCATGGTCGAGCGCATCTTCTTCTCGCGGCTCGCGAAATCGTAGTCGAGAAGCGAACAGACGCGCTCCGCCCCGGGATCGGAAAAGAGCGCCGGATACCGCTCCGAGCAGACCTTGCGCGCAAAGAGCGGGATGACGAGCGTCTCCTGCACGGTGTTCTTTTCAATGTGGTATTTCATCGTCCGAACAGCCCTTTTTTCTCATACGGCGCGGTCGTGACGAGCGTGCAGAGATAGCCCGTTTCGGCAATCGCGGCGCGGAGCTTTTCCTCGTCCACGGCAGTTTCCGTCAGGAAGGACGCCTCGCCCTTTTTGTGCGACGCCGCGACCTTCCTTGCGTCCGGCACGGTCTTGCGGATAACGTCGCAGATGTGCGCCTCGCACATACCGCACATCATGCCGTCAATGGTAAGCGTGGTTTTCAGCGTTGACATGGATGTCACCTCACAGTATCGTCCCGCCCCGGCAAAAGAGCGGGGAAAAATCCGGAGCTCGAACCGTCAGACTCTCTTGTCCTTGTTCTCGTCCAGCAGTCTCGTCATGCTGCGAAGCCCGATGGCTATGGTCGAGCCGTTGTGCAGCAGCGCGCCCGTCGCGGGCGGCAGCACGCCGAGCACGCCGAGCAGGATGAGCGCGAGGTTGAATGACAATATCGCGCGGTAGTTGCCCCGGATGCGCCGCATCAGCGCCTCGCTGAGCTCGCGCAGCGTCACGAAGGCGTAAAGATCATCCTCCGACACCGTGATGTCCGCGATCTCGCGCGCGATCGCCGCGCCCGTGCTGATGGCGACGCCGACGTCCGCCTCCGAGAGCGCGGGCGAGTCGTTGATGCCGTCGCCGACCATGATGACCGTATGGCCCGCCTCGCGTGCCTCGCGCACAAAGCGCGCCTTGTCCTCCGGCAGCACCTCGGCGTGGTACGCGTCGACGCCGAGCTTTTTTGCCACCGCCGCCGCGGTGCGCTCGCTGTCTCCCGTCATCATCACGATGTGCGAAAGCCCCAGCTCCCGCAGCCGCGCGATGGCGTCCGCCGCCTCCGCGCGCACGGGGTCCTCGACGAGGATCACGGCGGCAAGCTCGCCGTTGAGCGCCAGATACAGGTGTGAATACTCGTCGCTCAACTCTTCAAAGCGCGCCTCCTCGCCCGCCGGGATATAGCAGGCTTCGTCCTCGAAGACAAAGTGGCGGCTGCCGATGACCGCGTGGACGCCCTCGATCTCACTCGCGATGCCGTGCGCCACGACGTAGTCCACCTTGGAATGGCGCTCCTCATGGTCGAGGCCGCGCTCCTTCGCTTTCCGCACCACCGCGCTCGCGATCGTGTGCGGGAAGTGCTCCTCCAGGCAGGCGGCAAGGCGCAGCATCTCCGCCTCGTCGCGTCCGCCGAAGGGCACGACCTCCACGACGCGCGGCTCGGCGTGCGTCAGCGTGCCGGTCTTGTCGAACACGACCGTGTCCGCCTCCGCAACCGCCTCCATGAAGCGCCCGCCCTTGACGGAAAGCCCGCGGGAGATCGCCTCGCGCATGGCGGAGAGAACGGACAACGGCATCGACAGCTTGAGCGCGCAGGAGAAGTCCACCATTAAAATGGAGATTGCCTTCGTCGCGTTGCGCGTCAGGAGGTACGTCAGCCCCGTCGCGGCGAAGCTCCACGGCACGAGCCGGTCCGCGAGGTGCTCGCTGCGGCTCTCTATTGCGGATTTGAGGCGTTCGGACTCCTCGATGCTCCGCACGATGCGGTCGTAGCGCCCCTCGCCGGACGCCTTGTCCACGGCGACGACGCACTCGCCCGCCTCCACGGCGGTGCCGGCGTAGACGTAGCTGCCGGACGTCTTGTGCACCGCCAGCGCCTCGCCGGTCATCGACGCCTGATTGACCTCCGCCTCGCCCGAGACGACCTTGCCGTCGAGCGGGATCAGATTGCCCGCGCGCACGACGATTTGGTCGCCCGGCTGTACCCGTGATACGTCCTCCAGCGCCTCCGTGCCGTCGGGCAACCGCAGCCAGACGCGCATCACAAGCTTTTCCTCATACTCGCGGTTCATCTCCCGCGCGGAATGCTCCGGCACGGCGACAAGGCTCTCCGCCTTCTCATAGGAAAACGCCGCGAAGGCCGCGATCACGCCCTCGCGCGCCCCGACGTAGCACACGGCGGCGTCGCCCGTTCGGTCGTAGACCCTGACCGAGACCACGCCCTCCGCCGCGGCGAGGTAGGCCTCCAGAATATCCGCCTGACGGCAGCTCATGCGCCCGCCGCACAGATGCACGCGCAGCCGTCCCTCGGATTCATGCAATATCCTGCATTTCATGATTTTCCCCCAAACCGCGAAAAGGGAAGCCGCCGCTCCCCCCTCGCTTCACTCTCAGGCTTTGTCCTCGATGACGGCGGCGTCCTCTTTCTCGGCACGCTCTTCGTTGATGCGCTTCGCGTCCTCGTAGACGTCCTCCGCGCCCTCGCGCACCTTCGTCGCGGCGTCCATGACGCAGTCCTTCGCGCGCAGCGCCGCCGCCGTGACCTGCGTGTACGCCTTCTTCGCGTCACGACTGCCAAGCGCCTTGATCCCCGCCGTGCCGAGCAGCACGCCGCCCGCAAAACCCGCCAGCTTGCTCCAAGACATAGAAAACGCTCCCTTCTCTGTGGCGCCTCGGCGCCTCTTTGAAGGTATATTAGCACATTCTAACTCAGTAAGCAAGACCTAACGAAAAGTTTTTTTCAACCCTATACCGGCACGCACCTCTCCCTTTGCCCCTGCCGCGCACAATGAAGCTCTCCGGCAATCGTGCAAACCGCAGGGCAGCGGCGTGGGTGCAGCGCGCCGCCGAAAACGCGCTCAAAGCAAGCGGCAAGCTCATCCCCCGGCGGGCCGTGACGGTCTCAAGGGATGGCAGGGTCCTGGATTGATGAAAAAATTGAGGCGCGTTCGGTTAGCGCGTCTCAATTTTGTGTTTGGATATTCGTATTAATCCACCGGGTACCCCGCGTGCGGCCGGAAGCGTGGATCGCCTGCTTGCTCTCGTCCAGCGCCTCGCGCACGCGCGGCGTGCGGACGACACGCTCGTCACCCAGCTCGATGCCTGCGCGCCGGAGGACGTCGCGGCGACGCAGAAAAAGAATCTGGAAAACTACTTCTACGCGGACGTTCAGGTCTTCGGCAAGTATCCCCGGATGATCCTGCGCGATCTGGAAAAGCGGGGTCTGACGCCGGTCATGGAGCCGGGCGATCTGGAGCTGATCCGTGAGAATACGGTGGACTTCGTTTCGTTCAGCTACTACAACTCCACCACCGAGTCGGTGGACCCGAACGCCGAGCGCACCCCCGGCAACACGATCCTCGGCGTCAAGAACCCCTACCTGCCCAGCTCCGAGTGGGGCTGGCAGATCGACCCGGTTTTCTTATCGTTATTTGTAGACCTCCAGCGCCGCCTTCAGCGCCTCGCGCACCTCGTCGCGCAGCGTCTTCGGCTCGAGCACCTCGACATGCCCGGCGTACTCCATGGCGAACAGCTTCACGCCGAACGGCGCAATACATAGCGATACATCCGTGTAACCGTCCTTTGGTTCGCTGAATCTTGCCTGCGAGCCGAAAACATCGAGCAGCACATTCACCATATCCTCGCTGCAGCGAAGCCGTATCCGCTCCGACTTACCCGGATACATGATGGGCGATTTGTCCCGGTATTGATAGGGATTGAAGCTCATGTCCCTGTCAAAATGAGCCTCATCGCCCGAAAGCACCCTGATCCCGATGATACGATCCACGCGCAGGTTCATCATTCCGTACCCGGTGTTTTTCCCGACCAGATAATAGTAGCCGTTGGACCACATCAGCTCGTACGGCTCGATCCGCCATAGCCCATACTTCGGATCGTGCTTGTTTTCACGCTTTTTCAGCACAGGCTCCCAATTACCGTCCTTCTGCTTTTCGAGCGTATACTTCCCATATGTGACAGCAACGGCGCGTTGCTCTGAGATCGCTGTTTCCGCCTTGTCGATCATATCAAAAAACTTGTCAAACTTATCGTTCCGGCTTCGTTTATATGCGTAGTAGCTTTGGTCCCATTCGTATAGTCTGCTCCTTTTGCCCGGATTCAGTTTTTTGAGCTTGCTGAGCAGCGCCTTGGTCTGCTGCTCCGTGATGCACGGATACACCTTGACCGCATCCGCCAGGATCTTCCACTCCGCCTTGCTCAGCACGCTCTCCAGATAATAATAGCGGGTTTTGTTTTGGGGAACATCCTCGACATTTTCGTACTTGTCCGACCAGGTCTGATACGGGATATACGTCGTTTTGCCGCTTTTTCCCCTGCTTTCCACCACGCACTTGAGACGTACGGGCGGCAGGGGCAGCGAATCCTCCGCATTGACAGGGTAGTTCCCGAGAAGGTTCGCTATCGTGGAATAGCACGGCTGAGCGGACGGAGCAGGCTCAAAAACCGCCGACATGCCGCCGCTCCACTTTTTCACACCCGCCGCGTCCTCTATGACCACATGGAGCGCGTTGTCGTAGACATAGGCGCCCGTGGCAGCCGGTCTGCCCTCCTCACGCAAAACATGGGTAGGGCAGATTGCGTCAAACACCGCTTTATCGCCGGAAAAGTAGCGGCGCACCGAATTGGCTGAGGGAACGTACTTCGAGTCCTTCTTTCCGAGGATATCTATGATTTGCTTTACGGACAGGGGATTTTCTTTGCTGGAGTATTCCATCAATACATCCCAGATCGCGATCACCGTTTGAAATGTGTTGTTGTATGCTTTTTTGGGCGTCTTCTTTTCCGCCGTCGGTTTCTTTTCCGCCGTAGTCTTCTTTTCCGCCGCCTTCTTTTTTTCGCCGCTCATTTGCTTCTCTCCTTTCATTCCCGCCTTTCGGTTTTTCCGCAGCAAGCATATCACCCCGCGGTCGGAAATGCAACCGGAACATTCCCGATGCTTGTAAAATTTGGCAAAGGAGCATGGTATGCTTGAGTCGCAGAACACGAAAGGAGGGGTTCCCATGATGAACCAGGAATTTATGACCGAACAGGAGCTGGCGGCACCGCAGAGCGCCGCGTGCGGCGGCGGCTCAGTCTGTTCCCCCGCAAGGCTCAGGCGCTTCGGTCCGTTCCCCATGCGCAAGCTCGCGTGCTGCCCGTTTCCGGAGGGCGATGTGCAACAGCTGAAAAGGGACATCTGCGGGGCGCCGCAGTTCGGGAAGATCGACGTTTCCGAAGTCGCGAAAATCAGAGGGATCCGCGCCATTCTGACGGCGGAAAACGGCTATGACGCGCGGCTGGTCGCACTCTACCTCGCCGCATATCGCGCTGACAGGAAAAAGCAGCTCATGGCCAGTTTCGACGAAGAGTGTCCCGGTGTGCGGCAGCAGTTCAGCGCTCTGCTCGGCGGCAGTTCCCAGGAGCCCTGGCGGCTGTACAACGCCTATTACTCCCAAAAATATCCGAATATGTACCGGCAGAACACGCCGGACGGCGGGGACGGGCGCTGCCGCGGCGAGGGAGGGTCCGCCGGCAGAACGCTCGCGGAAAAGGAAATGCAATACCGGCTGAAGAACTCGCTGATGGTCGTCGCCTCCTCCCTGCTCGATCCCGGCATTTCGTCCGGGGACAACGACGGTCCCGCGGCGGCGGCTCAGACAGAGCAGAAAAGGTTTGATCTCTCCTCGCTTTCCGCATCCGCGCTTCTGGTGTACGCGGACAGCGGCGCCGTGCTCAGTGAAACGGTCGTGGAGCAGCTTGCGAATGCCTGCGACAGGGTGAGCAGCGTATTTGTCGCCCTCAAACCGTCCCAGATCGACAACGAGCTGATCGACGAGCTGCGGCTCAGGCATCGTTTCGACGTGCTCGAGGTGCTTCCCGCCACGGATGAGTACCTGTCTGACGTTCTGCGCTCCGCCGCGTTGGAGGAGAGGGCCGCGCTCTCTCCCGAGGTCGACTGTGAGGCGGTCGTCGCACACGCACATTATCAGTTTGGAAAGAGCTTCAGCGAGCTCGACCTCCGCGATCTGGTATCTTACGCCGCGAGGCACGCGCGGAACAGGACCATCACACCCGCCGATCTCGACTTTCAGCCGTTCCGGTTCAAAAAGAACGGCAAAAGCGCGACGGAGCGGCTGAATGCAATGACGGGGCTGGGAAATGTGAAAGAGGCGCTGCGCCGGCTGCTTGCCTCCTCGGCGTATTATGCGAGGCACGGGAAAGGCTCCGACGGCAAGCGCAATCTTGCCTTCGCCGGCTCCCCCGGCACGGGCAAGAGCGTCACGGCGCGGCTGGTCGCGGAAATCCTGCGTGAGAAGGGCTGCGGTACCGGGCGCTTTGTCGAGGCGGGCCGCGAACAGCTTATCGGCAAGTATCAGGGCCATACCTCGCCTCAGATTGCCGATCTCTTTGAGAAGGCGCGCGGCGGCGTGCTGTTCATCGACGAGGCGGGCGCGCTGATCCCCGACCCCAACGACAGCTACGCCAAGGAGGCGGTCAGCGCGCTCGTGCGGCACATGGAGCTGGAGAGGGATACCATGGTCATCTTCGCGACCTACTCGAAGGAGATGCAGGAACTGCTGGACTCGGACTCCGGCCTTTCCAGCCGCGTAGGAAATGTTCTGGAATTCCCTGACTACACGGACGAGGAGCTCTGGTCGATTCTCGGCACGCTGACGGCGGAAAAGGGGCTCGAACTTCCCGTGGACGCGCATGAGACCTGCTGCGCGTTCTTCCGCACGCTGCGCGCGCGCAGGGGCGGGAACTTCGGCAACGGGCGCGAGGCGCGCCGCCTGCGCGACGCCGCGATCGAGGAGCTGGCGCTGCGCGAGGAGAGCTTTGGAAAGTGCTGCTCGCTCACCGTCGACGACCTCTCCGCCGCCGCAAAGTACCTGCTGGCGCAGGAGAAGAGCGAGGAGCCCAGACGCCGCGTCGGGTTCTGAGGATAAAACCGCCGCGCGAAGCGCCCGGGCACAATATGGAAAAGTGCCTGTCAAAGCTTTCGGGGCAATCATGCGCTTCCCGAACAAGGTCCGTTTGCGATGATCGTTTTTGCTCGTTTCCGGCATGTCGTAATATAGCGCTCTGCCATGCCCTCATCCCATGCCCCGCAGCGCGCGCCGTGCCGCCCGCGCCGTCTCCGTCTCCATGTCCCACACCGCGCCGTGCGCGCGCAGAAGCGCTTCCGTCTCTCTGCTCCCGGACAGGACGGCGCACAGCAGCGGCGAGAGCGGCACCTCCCGCGCCTTGGTTTCCATCGTAAACGCGCCTGCCGTTTCCTGCTTCACCGTGATGTGCATCAGGGACGGCGCGCCGACGTCATGTTCGTTCGCGTCATAGCCCAGCGAGAGCAGCAGCTCCACCGCTTTCGTCTCCCCCGCGAGCGCGGCGGCGCACAGCGGCGTCAGCGCCATCCAGCCCGGACGCCAGCTTGCGAACGGGGATCCTGTACAGCTGGATCGACGACGCGCTCAGGTCGACGGTGCAGCCGCGGCAAAAACGCTCCACAAGCGCGCGAAGCCGCGCATTGTCCTGTGTGGCAAGAAAAAGCGCCGCAAGATGCTCGCGCAGGAGCTGCGTTTGAAACGAGCCCGGATGCGGCGGCGGCGACGTCTGCGGATGCTCGTACGGCGGGCAGCCATCCAGCAGCGCCTCGGTCGCCGCCTGTGACGCGCCGTTGACGTCGTGCCCGCGGTCGAGCAGGAAACGCAGCAGCTCCGGCTTGTCCTTTGCCGCGGCAAGCGTGGGCAGCGTTCCGTTGACGCAGATATGGCGCTTTGCGCCGTCGTCGCAGCACGGAGCCTTTTGACGGAAAAAGCCCGTGTATTCAAGTCCCGGCTCCAGCATTTCGCCGAGCCGCTTCGGCGGCAGCGTGAGCGCTTTTTCTGTCGTAATGTTCAGCTTTGCCATGACAAACCCCTCCTTACGCGCGGCGTCCACAATCTTCTTCGCGCTTTTCTTCAGGGCAGCCTTTCTGTCCTGGCCGTTCATTGCGTCACAGCTCCCTTTCATGTCCGAAATGATAGCTTCTTCGTGGAAATCAGGACAGCCTTGAGCCCGTCGCCCGCCTCTGTGTCGAAGTCCATTCCGAAGATGATATTGGCGTCCGGGGCTGCCAAATCGGCAATGGCAGAGGTGATCTTGTCGATTTCCTCCAGCCCGACGCCTTCGGAGGCGGTAACACAAAGCAATACCCCCGTAGCGTCTTCCACGGAGGAGCCCAACAGTACGCTGGACTTGATCTGGTCCACGACCCCGGCAGCGCGGTCTGGACCGGACGCCGTTCCCGTTGCCGTATGCATGACCCCGGAGTCCTTGATAATGCTGGTGACATCGGCAAAGTCGCAGTTGATAAAAGCGGTTTTCTGGATCACACCCGCGATATTCTTTACTGTCCGGACAAGAACATCGTCGGCCAGGGAGAAGGCATTTTTGAATGTGATCTTGGTTTGGGTGACGAGCTTCAGGTTGTCGTTTGGGATGATAATGATGGAATCGACATTCTCCCGAAGCCTGTCGATCCCGCCCAGCGCCTGCTCCATCCGCCTCTTGCCCTCAAAGCTGAACGGCGTCGTGACAACGGCAACGGTAAGAATGCCCAGTCTTTTGGCAATCTCCGCAACGACCGGGGCGGCTCCCGTTCCCGTGCCGCCGCCCATGCCTGCCGCAATGAAGAGCATGTCGCAGCCGCTGATCACGTTCTCGATGTCTCTGCGGTTCTCCTGCGCGGCGCGAAGGCCCTTCTCAGGGTCGCCGCCTGCGCCTCGGCCCCTGGTTTCGCCAAGACCTATTTGAAGTTTTGTTTTCGCACGGGAACCCTTATAGCCTCCGTCGTCCGTATTGACGGTCACATAATCCGCCAAAGGGATGTCCGTATCCATCATGCGTTCAACGGCGTTCGTTCCGCCGCCGCCCACACCGATGATCTTGATCCTTACCACTGCCTCCCCGGTTTGTTCAAGCGAGATCATGTTTTTCACCTCTGTTTCGTTTTCGCATGATGCCTCGGCCCTTCTCTCAAGCCCATTAAAGCACGGACTGTGTTCCAAAAATTGAGAGCAGCGTCAACTTCCCCCGCGAAAGCGCAACGTCAAAAAAGCTCCGAAAGTCATCCGATAACCGATGACTTTCGGAGCTTTTCCGGTGGATACTGTTGAACTCGAACCGGTGACCTCCCGCGTGGGAAGAACCGAGGCAAGCAGCACGCAGGGCGTATGCCGCCCGCCGCGCCCGCAGAAAAGGGCGCTTTCGAGCTCCGCAAAATCTGCGGCTGTAAAATCGCGTCGGCGTTTGCAGTTTATTTCAGCCCGACACTTACCACAGCCTAAAATCCGATAAAATCGGATGTTCTCAAATAACACAACGCGCCAAGCAGGCGCAGCTGCGGTAGCGCCAGCGCAAACAGTCTGAGTCCCATCACCGTGATCCCGTTTATGACAGATACGAGCGAATATATTATAGCGAAGAACTTCAAAACGGACAAGTGCATTTCGCTCTCGCAGGCATTTACGCAAACAGGATGGCACGCTTTCATATTGCCTGCCTTAGCGGCAGTATTCTCCCGAAAAGAAGCGATTGTCCGTAGACAGCGAGGACGCGGTATGGTATACTCATTGACAGTCAGACAAATCGATATCTGTGGAGGTAGGTATGGCTGCATTATCAGAAGTCAGAGGAACGGGAGACAATGGGTTTTCCCGTGAAAAAACAATCGTCAAGACCAGCATGATCGGAATCACAGCAAATGTATTCCTTGCAGGGTTCAAAGCTGTGATCGGACTGATGACCAACTCCATCGCCATCGTGCTCGACGCAGTTAACAACATATCTGACGCAGGCAGCTCACTCATCACCATCGTCGGAACGAAGCTGGCCGGAAAAGAGCCGGATAAAAAACATCCGTTTGGGTATGGGCGGATCGAATACCTGAGTGCCATGATCATCTCCGTGATTGTGTTGTACGCGGGTATAACGTCCTTCGTAGAATCTGTAAAGCAGATCATACATCCGGAAACGCCCGATTATAATGCGGTTTCACTGATCATCGTCGCCGTTGCCGTGGCAGTCAAAATTATGTTGGGCCGCTACGTCAGGGGCGTTGGCATCAAGGTGAAATCGGATTCCCTGATCAACTCCGGGGAGGATGCTGCGCTGGATTCCATCATTTCGGCATCGACGCTGTTCGCCGCGGGAATCTTTCTCATCTTCCACATCTCTCTGGAGGCGTGGCTCGGCGCGGTCATTTCCGTCGTAATCATCAAATCCGGTATAGAAATGCTGCGGGATACGATCTCCCGGATACTTGGGGAGCGCAATGATACCGAGCTTGCCGGGGCGATCCACGACACGGTCATGAGCTTTCCGGATGTACAGGGTGCTTATGACCTTGTTCTGAACAACTATGGGCCGGACACATGGAACGGTTCGATTCACATCGAGGTTCCGGATACATATTCCGCGGATCGGTTGGATCGGCTGATTCGCGAGATCACTATGAAAGTGCTTCACGAGCATCGGGTCATTCTTACCGCTATTGGCGTCTATTCGGTGAATACAAAGGACGAGGAGATCATTCGGGCAAAACGGCAGGTTGAAGAAATCGTCCTTGCCCATAAATATGTCAGGCAGATGCACGGCTTTTATTTGTTGAAGGATCAGAAAACGATGCGCTTCGATATTGTGGTCAGCTTCGATGCGAAGGATCGCAGGGCTGTTTACAATGAAGTGGTCGCCGATGTACAGAAATCGTTCCCGGATCACAGGCTTCAGGTTGCGATGGACGCCGATTTCTCGGAAGAATAGGGCAGCTTCCGGTTTGTCGGGCAGCGTCCCCTGATGCTCCTTTGATGCTGTACCAAACGGAAAAAGGCAAAACGAAGCACACGCGTTGGACAAATTGGCGCCCCGCGCGGCGGAATAATGATATTGCCAAACCGCTTACTGCTCCGAAAGACAGGAAAACGCCTGATTTCTTGCGAAATCAGGCGTTTTCTTGTGCCATTTACCAGACCAGCACGCGATTTTCGGGGGCGAGGTACATCCCGTCGCCCGGCCGGATATCGTAGGTCTTGAGGAACTGCTCGAACTGCTGGAGCGTCGCGTTGACGCGCAGGTAGTGCAGCGGGTGGGAATCCTGCATCAGGCTGGCGTATTCCATCTCCCTTGTGTTCAGGCGCGCCCAAAGCTTCGCGAAGGCGGTAAAGAACGCCTTGTAATCGACGCTGCCCTTGCTCTCCAGAATCCCCAGCATGCACTTGGTGCCCGCCATGTCGGCGATCGCCTCGGTCTGGATATTCTGCCCCTGCACGTGGTAGCCGCCGAAGGCAGTCATCGCGTCATAGTACGCCGCGAGCTTTTCCGCGCGCGCGGTGAAGGCGGCGTAGTCCGCCTCCGTCCACCAGTTCGTCATGTTGCCCTGCGCATCGAACTGCGCGCCGTTGGTGTCGAAGGCGTGGGATATCTCATGCCCGATCACGATGCCGATGCCGGCGTAAAGCTCCTCGTCGCTCATACCGTCGCGGTAGAACTTGCCGCCGAGGATGCCGCGGATGATATTGATGGAGTTGTCGGACGGGTTGTAGTAGGCGTTGGTCTCAAGAATATCGAAACCCCAGAGAGAATGATCGACCTTGCCGTTCAAAAGGCTCTGGTTGTACGCCAGCTCAAATTTGGAAATGGCCCGGATGCAGTCGTAGTAGCCGAGCCCGTCAAGCTTGAGGCCGCTGTAATCGCGCCACTTGTCGGGATAGACCGCGTTGATGGTGATGGCGTCGAGCTTCTCGATCGCCTTTTGGCGCGTCGCCTCGGAGAGCCAGTCCTCGCTTTGCAGCATCGTGCGGTAGTAGGCGACAGCCTCCTTGCAGATGCGCGTGATGTCCGCCTTCATTTTCGAGGCGTCGTACTTTGCGAGGAAGGCGCGGTCCATCGGCACCCTCAGCGAGCCGCGCACGACGCCGAAGGCGACGTCCTCGTCCGGCTGCGCGCCGGTGCTGCCGTTCATGGCATTGCTCATCTCGACACTGATCTCATAGCACTCGCGATCCAGAGAACTCATGCTGCCGAGCATTTTGCAGACGATCATATAGTTTTTGAGGTCGTCCAGCCGCTCCTGCGCATAGACCTTGTCCAGCGTCTTGAAATACTCCGGCTGCGTCACCAGACAGCGCAGCGCGGCGGAATAGCCCCGCGCGTCCGCGATCTTGAGCCACGGGAACGTGCCGGCGAGCTTTTCCGCGCCCGCGCGGTCCATCTCGTTGTTGATGCGCTGCAAATAATCCGGCGACATCTGCTCGGCGGAGGTCATAATGCCGCCCGCCAGCTCCGTTTCCAGCGCGAAGGCACGGTCCATCATCGTTTCTGCCTCCGCCGCGCTGTAGCCGAATTTCGGGAACAGCTTTGCCGCCGCCGCGCGATACGCCGCCTCATAGCGCTTGCCCTGCTCGGTGCGCTGCGCGTACTCCGCGGAATCGCCGAGATACAATCCCATGGGGCTCACCGTGAGGAGATACGTCTCCGAATCGTTGAGGCCCGTGCCGGCGCCGCAGTTGAAGAACCTCTCCACTGACACGTCGGGGTCGCAGCAGAGCGCCGTCAGCTCGTCGAGCGAGGAGACCGCCTTGATCCTGTCGATGGTCTCCTGCGCCGGCCTGACGCCGAGCGCGTTGCGCGCGTCCCAGTCGAGGTATGCGTCATAGAGGTGCTGCGCCAGCTTCGCGTCCGCGCCGGTGAGCGTTTTGTCAGTCAGCACCGCCTTCCCCATGCTCATGATCTCGTCCGCAACGTCGGTGAATGTGCTCTCGCTCCTATAGCCGGGGCGGATCTCGGTGCTCCTGGCCCAGTCGTAGTTGACGTAGAGATAGAAGTCGTCCTTCGCCGAACCGTTTCCCCGCGCGGCGGCAACATTCTCGCGCAGGCAGTAGTCCACCCACGGCTTGCCGTCGTCAAGCGCAGGCTCCGCCGTCGCCATCGCGTGGAGCGCGGCGATTGCCCCGCCGCGCGTCACGACCGCGTCGCCCGTGTCGGCGGTCGCGCCGAGCAGCGTCATCAGCGCGGCAAACTCCGCGCCGCCGACCGGCTGTTCCATGCCGTCGGCGGTCGTGAGCAGACCGTTTTGCACCGCCCACGCCGCGGCGTCGGACCACCACGTCGTGTCCTCGCCCATGTCGGGCGCGCCGGACATCCGCCACAGAAACGTCACCAGCGCCGCCCTGGTGCAGGGCGCGTCGGGTTCAAAGCAGCCGTCGCCCGTGCCGCGCGCGACGCCGTTTTCATACGCCCATTCGATCGCGTCGTGCGCGTCGCCGCCCTCCGGCACGTCCGCAAACTCCGCCCACGCGGTCGCGGGCAGAAACATCGAGAGCGTCAGCAGCAGCGCCGCGATCCTTCCTGCCGTTCGATTGTGTAAGTGCTTCATGGGTTTGCCCTCCTCCAAATCTTTGGTTTGTCTGTTTTTATAGCGCGACGCCGGCAAACCGCTCCAGCATCACCGCCATTTGCGCGCGGGTGACGTTGTCCTGCGGGGCGAGAAGCAGGTCTCCGCCGTCGGCCTCGATGCCGCTGACGATTCCCGCGGCGACAGCCCACGCCATCGCGTCCGCCGCCCAGGCGGAAACGCTGTCCGCGTCGGCAAAACCGCTCAGATCGCCATTTGCTTCAGGCTCCAGCCCTATCTCTGTCGCATAGCGGCAGAGCATGGTAACGAACTGCTCCCGCGTCAGCGCTGCGGCGCGGTCCTCCCCGTCGGATATGCCGTTTGCCATCGCCCACGCGACGCCCTCGTCGAGCGTATAGGGCGCGGCGTCCTCGCGCTCGTCGTCCATGCGGGCGAGGATGGTCATGCTCTGCTCGCGCGTCGCGGAGGCGTTTGGCGCAAACAGATCATTGCCCACGCCGTTCATCAGCGCATAGGTGTCGACAAAGATGACGGACGCGCCGAACCAGTCGTCGGCGTAGACGTCGGTGTAGGGCTTGACAGGCAGAAGATCGTCATGGATGGTATCCGAGAGACCGATAAGATATCGTTCGGTAAGCGGAGACTCCATGCCGATGGTAAGGAACGAATCCGCAAAGCCGACCTCATGACCCAGCGCCGTGAAGCGGAGATAATCGTCCACCGCAGCGAAGTAGTCGCTCTGCGACGCCTCCCAGAATGCGAACGCGCCCGCGGCGGAGGTCGCGTAGCTGATGTAGTACATGGGGCTGTCAAAGTTGTGCGGTACGTCGATCCAGCTGTACATCTCCGTGCGCTCGTCATCCGCCCCCACGATGCCGTATTCCCCGCACAGCTGCCGGAAAAGCTGATTTGCCTTTTTCAGCGTCGGTTCCGGCGTTTCGTAAACACGGCGCTGCCATTCGTCGTAAAGGCAGCCGGTCACAATGCTGTCGAGCAGCGAGAAAACGGTGGAGCAGGCGGCCGCGTCTGCCTGCGAACCAAACAGTTCTGGATAGAAGCGGAGCATCAGCAGCTCCAGTCCCTGCGAATGTACCTCCGCCGTGTCGTAGATAAGATCCGCCGTGTCCCACTCGCCATCGTCCCCGTTCCAATAGGTCTCGTTGTTGTGCCCCAGCTCGTGGATCGTCGATTTCAGATCATGCCAATCCCCGGAGGCGTTGTTGAAATAGAACGGCATACTGTAGTAGGGGATACCGGCGGAAAACGCGGTGCCGGTCTTATTCGGCGCGGGGTCTACGTCATACGCCTTGTGCACATAGGTGTAGCGCGCGGACTCCAGCAGCTCGTCGGAGAGCTGCGCGAAATATGGGAACAACGTGCCGAACATTCCCTCGCCGGAATAGGTGATCCCCTCCGGCATCTCGCTCGGATCGGGTTCCTGATTCAACAGCTTGCAGGCGCTGTACTTCGGCACAATGTATTTCTTCACCGCATCGCAGAACGCCTGTGCGTCCGCGGGAGTATAATCGCGATAGTAGTCTTTCCTGTAAGCGTATTCGGCGTAGGTGTCGCAGCCGTTCAGCCTGGCGATCTGGTTCCGGACGGCGACCATCTTCACGAAGATATCGCCCAGCACGGCGTTTTCCTGCTTGTAGATGTCCACATAGATCTTCCAATATTCGTCATAAGACAGCTCACCGTCCCGATACGCCTGATAGACGCTGTCCGTCGTATACTTTACATCGTCCACGGTCACGGCGTATTCGTCCACGACCTTGGAGCGGTACTCGCTCACGAGCGCGGTTTCCTGTGCGCGCAGCGCCTTTTCCTCGTCGGTCTTGCTTCCGTAATCGAGGTACTTCTGCCGCGCCCCGTCACCGAGAAGCCCGTCCAGCGCGGCGGCACAGGGAGAGGAGAGCGCGTCGCGGACAAGGCTGAAGAACGCGTCTTCCACCGTGATCAGCTCCGCCTTATCCTTCGCAAGCTCCGCCGCCGCCCATTCGTCCTTGGAGTCGGCATACTGGCGGAAGTCCACGAGACAGCACATGGCGGTCATCCGCTCATACTCGTCGGCGAGCGCGAGCAGCCGCGTTTTGAACTCGGCTTCGTTCTTTGCGTCGGCGCTCAGCGCGCGCAGCGCGTCGATCTCCGCGAGCACAGGCGCGGGGTCGATGTGCTCATACTCGATCTCGTCGTAATTGAGCTCGGTGTGGCGGCGCGGCGTGAAAAAGCTTGTGTCGCGCGCCGTCGCCGCAAGCGCGTCGAGGTCGTCATCCGCCGCCCGCGCGGTCGCAGGCAGCAGCAGCGCAAACGTCAGCAAAAGCGCCGCGAGTCTTTTCCACCGGCGGTTACTCGGTTTTTTCATGTGGATGCCCTCCTCAAAAGCATGCCGTCATCGGCTATTTTCTCAATATGTCGAGGATCGCCCCGATGATTTCCGGGTTCGGATAGCCTTTGCCCTCTTCGCCGGCCATGCCGTAGGCAAGCGCGTAGGAGAAGTTATCCGCCATACACTCCTCCGGGTCGATCACATAGCCGGTGTTCCTCCCAAAAACCTCGTCAAAGTTGCTCGATTGTTCCGGCGTATAGTAGATATCCGTTCCGTCCACCGGCACAAGCGCGGTGGTTCCGCTGTCGAAGAAGCTTTCACCCTCCGTTTCAAAGTGCTTCGTCGTCACGAAATCGGTAAAGCAGTCGATCGCTTTTCCGTCTATGAGGAAGGTCGCACAGGAATCATGGTGCTCCACGTCGGGGTTGCTGATGTGGTACGCGAACACGCTCGGCGGCAGCGGAAAATCCCCGTCTTGCGTCGTAAAGTGGATGATCCGGTACATCTCCGAGCGGAACTCCGGATTGCAGCGCGTCAGGCAGTGGAACAGCTCGTGCCACAGAATCTCTCGCATATATTCCACATACGCGGCGTTTTTGCCGGTCGCGGCATATTCCGTAATCGAACTGCCCAAATAGATCTGCGTGCCGTGAGTATAGCCGCCGGCGCCGGCTTCCTCTTGCATGGTCGTCTTGATGAACACGATCTCGTCGAGCGGCGGCAGGGTATAGCCGTTTTTCTCAAGCGTCCATTCCATGCCGGAAAAAAGGCTGCTGATGAGCGTCCTTTCCGCGTCCGTCCAGCTGCGCGTCTGCTGCTTTGCGAACGTCTGATACTCCGCCATCGTCGCGCCGGTTTTTCCGAGCCTGAAGTCAAGGTCGTTCTGGCTGAAGCCGTCGTAATAGGCCGTGTTGCCAAGCATCAGCGCGGCCCCCTCCTCCGCGGAGGCAAAGCGGAACGAGATCTGCGCGTTCTTCGCGACATACGGGACCTCCAATATCTGCCCCGCGTAGATGAGGCGCGGATTGCGGATCTCGCCGCGGTTCGCTTCATAGATCTCGCCCCACCGTGCACCGCTGCCAAGGCAGTCCCGCGCAATCCTCCAAAGGCTGTCGCCGCCATGCACAACGTATGGAAATGCAAGCGCCGAAGTCGACAGGCTCAGGCACAGCGCAAATGCCGCAAGCCCCTTTGTCCACCGGCTGTTCAGACGTTTCATGCTTCTGCTCCCCCCCCAAATATCCGCTGATGATCGAGTCACTGCGTCCAAATGCTCCGATGCCGCTTGTTTTTTGCAAGGCCGTCGCTTTGGGTCTCGCTTCCCGCCGGCCGATACAAGCGGCCTTTCTCTGCGGCAGTCCTTTGCCGGGTCTCGTATGGGCCGTCCCTCCCATAACAGTATTCTTTGAATTGCCGCACACTGTGCATTATAGGGTGCGTTCCTTACTCACGATGCGATTATATCTGTTTTATTTTCGGATTTCAACCGCTTTTGTGACCGTTACGCCGGCATCGTGGCGGATTACGGCCAAACGAGAGTCCGAAGCATATAACTGCCGTGAAGGAGATTTGTCTTTGACTTTTTACACCGTCGCTTCCACGATGAAGCGCCCGTCGGCGCAGGAAACGGTGAATTGCCCGTCCCGCTGCTCCACGATCTGGCGCATCGCCGCGACGCCGTAGCCGTGGCGCTCCTTGTCCTCCTTAGAGGTCGTTATGCTCCCGTCCGCGCCGATCGAAACGGCGCGGCTGGCGCTGTTTTCGCAGCAAACGGTCAGGTGATCCTCCGAGGAGCGGAGCTTGAAGCGGATGAACCGCTCCGCGCCATCCGGCGTCGCGCGACAGGACTCCAGCGCATTTTCGAGCATATTGGTGAGCAGCACGCACAGCTCCTCGTCGCGCAGCGCGATATTTTCCGAGGTGTGGATGTCGCTCGTCACGGCGACGCCCTCCGACTTTGCGGCGTTGAGATAGCGCCCCGCGATGGCGTTGATCACAAGGTTTTTGCTGTAGGCGTCGGAGGGGAGCGAGGAGACCTTGTCCGAAAGAGAGCGGATATACTCTCCCGCGCGCTCATATTCCCGCTTGGCAAGCATTTCATCCATCAATGCGATGTGGTGCTTCATTTCGTGGCGGAGGCGGCGCGTTTCTTCCTGTGAGGCAAGCATGGTCTCCACATTCTCGCGCGCGTATTTTTCGCGCAGGGAAAGCGCCTGCATTTCCGCGTCGCGCCGCGCGAGGCCGGAAATCAAATCCACCACGGCGTGGAGGAAACAGAGGATCAGCAAAAGGATGCAAAGCTGCCCGCACAGCGCGAAGAAGCTGTAATAAGCGGCAATGCGCGAAAAAGCGTCCCGCATCGTTTGGGCGAGCTTCCCGCCCGTGAGCGCGGAGAAGCCCCAGACCGCGCCGGCGACGGGAACAGACCAGGCCAGATAGCGGAAAAAGCCGCGAAACCACGGATTGCCGCGCGTCGCGTCGATTCCCGCGGCAAGCAGCAGGAGCACGAGGAGCATGGGAAGTATCCAACTCTGCACGGCTTTCATCTGTGTGTGCCAAGGCGGGGGGACATTCCCGAAGCCCGCGATGAAATAATAGAGCATGGCGGCGCTGACCGCGCCGATGACCGGCAGCACATAAAGGCGTATTTTTCCGCTCAGGCGGTACCACAGCGTCCAGCACATCGCGGCGATGGGAAGCGTGCTGCAAAACCATGACCCGGCCGGCCATTGCAGCGCGGCGACCACATACGCGGCGTATGGCGCGGTGCTCGCAAGCGCCATCGACAGCGAGCAGAACGTCAGCAGAATGAGCCCCACATCCGCCCTGCCCTTCCAGAGGCCGATGAAGAACAGCGCCGCCACAAAAAGCGCGAGCGCGAAGTACATGCCGGAGGGGAACGCCGCCTCTGCCGCCGCCGACATCGGCTGCGTGTAGTAGTTGACGACGTCGGGGTACAGCGTCAGCTTTGGTAGATGCTTGACGCTTCGGTCGTCGCCCTGAAGCTGGACGAGCATCGTAAGCGTATCGTCCTCTCCCGTCAGGTGCGCGATAAATTGGCCGGAGGCGGAGAAGGCTTCATAGGCGGACGTGGAAAAACGTCCGTCCACGAAGCGCCCGGAGGGGGCGTAGACCAACGAATCGTTGAGAAAAAGAGCGCAGTCGGCGCGGTTCGCGGTCACGACAAAAAGGACTTTTTCCGAAAGGTCCCCGTCCAGCCGCGTCCGGCAGGCCACGACCGCGTCCGATCCGCTTGCCGGCAGCTCGCCGTCCTCCGACAGCAAGACCGTCCCGTCCTCCAGCGCAAAGCTCCACCGCGCGGGGTCGCTCGCGGGGCTTAAGTCGATGCTTGCCATTGGCGTGCTCGTCAGGCGGACGTACCATACGCAAAGGGCGAGCACCGCCAGAAACAAAGCGATTCCCAAAAGCAGCACCCAATATTGCCTTGCGCGCTCAGCCAGAACAGTCGTTTTTCGTTTGCCTGCCATCGTCATATCCCCTGCAGCCAGATAATTTTTTTTCACTTTTCGAGTATAGCACACAAGCAGGCAAAAGAGAAGCACACATTTTGAGGCGAAGATGTACGAGTTGGGCACAAAAGCCTACCAGTTGGGCAATGTCCCTTGATTCCGAAAAAAGTGCGATTAAAATATATTATGATATGGTTTGCAGACTTGAAATCTGACTTTGATGTTCAGGCAGAATGATTCGAGGGGGTTGCTGAATTGAGAATTGCCATTTGTGACGACGAGCGGGACGAGATCGCCAAGATACAAAACGCCATCGCTGAAATTCAGGGCAATTATCAGGTAAACGCCTATCAGAGCGGCAGTGCTTTACTGGACGCCGTGCGACAGGGCGCGGCATACGCGCTCGTCTTTTGCGACATCTACATGAAGGATGAAAACGGCATGGAGACCGCGAAGGAGCTGCAAAGAATTTCGCCCGAAACGGCCATCGTGTTTACCACCGCCAGCACGGAACACGCGGTGGAGGCGTTTTCCATTCAGGCGCTGCACTATCTGGTCAAGCCCGTCCGGGCGGAGGACGTGATCGAGGTGCTTCGGCGGCTCGGCAAAAAGCGGGAGCCGCGCCATACGCTGACGCTGTGCGTCGAGCGGAACATGACCGTGCTGTTTCAGGACGATATCATCCGCGTAACGGCGCAGCACCATCGCACACTGATTACCTCGGTGAAGGACACCATGTTTTCCATCTGGAAACCCTACGGGGAGATCCGCGCACTGCTTGACGACAGCTTTCTGCATATTAAAAAGGGCGTTTCGGTCAATATGCGCTATATCGAAAAGATGACGGCGCAGAAATGCTTTATGAAGGACGGGAGCGAGTTCCTGCTGCGGCGGGACATGGCAAAGGAGCTTCGGGAGCGGTATTACGATTTTGTGAAAAAGGATCTGGAGAACGTGTGATACTACTTTCAAATTAAAAGATTTAATTTGAAAGGCGCGTGCTGCGCACGCTGGTTTTGCGCCAAAGGCGCAAAACACGTCTCATGCGAATTTTAACGCCGCTGCGCGGCTATAAAACGATTTTCAATCGTTTTAATAAATTTCAATATGAACAGCCGCGGCCGCGCGAAACGAGTAAACGATGATCTTGCGGAGGGGAAAGGAAATGGCGGAGAACAAAACGGGAAACGGCGTCTTTCGGGAAAAGAGCCTGGAGCGCGTGTCCGGCCCGGAGGAGCTGAACGATTACATCCGCGTCACCACGCCGTCGGTGTGGCTGGTGCTCGCGGCGCTGATCCTCCTGCTGGCGGGGATGCTCGCGTGGAGCGTGCTCGGCACGGTCGAGGCGCACGGCGCCGACGGCAGCGTGGAGGAGGTCCACCCCATCGTCTATGTGACGAACTGAGCGAAGCGGCGGGGAAGACGGATGACAGCGAAAAAGATCAAGCAGCCGGTCCGCAAGGGCGTCGCAAAGGTGCCGGTGGTGATGCAGCTGGAGGCGCTGGAGTGCGGCGCGGCGTCGCTCTGCATGCTGATGGCGTACTATGAAAAGTGGATACCGCTCGAGCAGGTGCGCCGCGACTGCGGCGTATCGCGCGACGGCAGCAAGGCGAGCAACGTATTAAAGGCGGCGCGCAGCTACGGCATGGTCGCCAGGGGCTTCCGCTACGAGCCGGAGGATCTGCGCGCAAAGGGCAAATTCCCGTGCATCATCCACTGGGACTTCAACCACTTCGTGGTCTGCGACGGCTTTCGCGGGAACAGGGTCTACCTCAACGATCCCGCCAAGGGCGCGTACAGCGTACCGATGGAGGTCTTCGACAAGAGCTTCACGGGCATCTGCCTGATGATCGAGCCGGGCGAGGGCTTCGAGCCGGGCGGCAGGCCCAAGAGCGTTCTGTCCTTTGCCAGGAAGCGGCTGGAGGGCACGGAGGCGGCGATCGCCTTCGTCACGCTCACGACGGTCATCACCTCGCTCACGGGCATTTTGAGCGCGGGCTTTTCGCGCGTGTTCCTCGACCAGCTCCTCACCGGGCGCGATCCCGAATGGGTCACGCCGTTCTTCATCGGCCTCGGGCTTCTGGCCGCGATCCGGCTCGTCAGCGCGTGGGTGCAGGCGATCTACTCCCTGCGCCTGAGCGGCAAGATGGCGGTGGTCGGCAACGCCTCCTACATGTGGAAGGTGCTGAAGCTGCCGGTGGAGTTCTTCTCCCAGCGCATGGCGGGCGACATCCAGCAGCGCAAGGACGCGAACGCGAGCATCGCGGGAAGCGTCGTGAACACCGTCGCGCCGCTGCTGCTCAACACCGCGATGATGGTCTTCTACTTCGTGGTCATGCTCCGCTATTCGTGGCTTTTGACGCTGGTGGGCCTCAGCACGGTGCTCGTCAACGTCTGGCTTTCGCGTGTCATTTCCAACAAGCGCATGAACGTCACGCGCGTGATGATGCGCGATCAGGGCAAGCTCGCGGCGGCGACGGTTTCGGGTGTCGAGATGATCGAGACCATCAAGGCGTCGGGCGCGGAAAACGGCTTTTTTGAAAAGTGGTCGGGCTATCAGGCGAGCGTCAACACGCAGAGCGTGCGCTTCGCGCGCGTGAGCCAGTATCTCGGCATGATCCCCGCGATCCTCTCCTCGCTGAGCAGCACGGCGGTGCTGATCCTCGGCGTCTGGCTCACGATGCGCGGCGAGTTCACGGTCGGCATGATCATGGCGTTTCAGGGCTTTTTGAGCTCATTCCTCGCGCCCGCGGGCGAGATCATCTCCGCGGGGCAGACGATGCAGGAGATGCGCACGAGCATGGAGCGCATCGAGGATGTGATGGAGTACCCCGACGATCCCGCGCTCTCGGCACAGGCGGACGAGGGGGACGGCGGCGACAAGCTCAAGGGCTCGCTCACCATGCGCGGCGTGACGTTCGGCTATTCCCGCCTCGCTCCGCCGCTCATCGAAAACTTTGACCTCGATTTGAAGCAGGGCCAGCGCGTCGCCTTCGTCGGTTCGTCGGGCTGCGGCAAATCGACGCTCGCCAAGCTCATCTCCGGGCTTTACCAGCCGTGGAGCGGCGAGATATTATTCGACGGCAAGCCCATCGAGAAGATCGACCGCAGCGTGTTCACCGGCTCCGTCGCGGTCGTCGATCAGGACATCATTCTCTTTGAGGACACCATCGCCAACAACATCAAGATGTGGGACAACTCCATCGAGGACTTTGAGATGATCTTAGCCGCGCGCGACGCGCAGCTCCACGAGGACATCATGCAGCGCGAGGGCGGGTATCAGTATAAGCTCACCGAGGGCGGCAAGGACTTCTCCGGCGGGCAGCGCCAGCGCATGGAGATCGCGCGCGTGCTCGCGCAGGACCCAGGCATCATCATCATGGACGAGGCGACGAGCGCGCTCGACGCCAAGACGGAGTACGAGGTCGTGCGTTCTATCCGTGACCGCGGCATCACCTGTGTCGTCATCGCGCACCGGCTCTCGACCATCCGCGACTGCGACGAGATCGTCGTCATGGACCGCGGCAAGGTCGTCGAGCGCGGCACCCACGACGAGCTGATGGCGAACGGCTGCCTTTACAGGCAGCTCGTCACGAGCGAGTGAGGAGTTAGATCATGGGCTGGTTTGACGAACAGATCCGGCAGCGCCGGGAGGCCGACAACGCGGTCTTTGAGGACTCCTTTCTGAACATTGCGGGCGCGGTGATGGGGCGGCGCATGAGCGAAGCCCTGGGCGACGACCGCCGGCTTGCGGAGGACGCCATCGGCGAGATATTGAAATTTTACCATGTGAAGCCGCAGGAGGTCCCCGAGACCATCACCGACATGAACGAGGTGCTCGAATACCTCCTGCGCCCGAGCGGGATCATGCGCCGCAATGTAAACCTTGACCCCGGCTGGCACCGCGACGCGGTCGGCGCGATGCTCGGCACGCGCACGGACGACGGCACGCTCGTCGCGCTCCTTCCCACGGGCCTGAACGGCTACAGCTTTTTAGACCGCTCCACGCTCCGGCTCGTGAAGCTCACGAAGTGCACGGAGCATTTGATCGCGCGCGAGGCGGTCGCCTTCTACAAGCCCTTCCCGCTCAGGAAAATGAGCATGGGGAGCCTGCTAAAGTACATATTGGAGCAGATCGCGCCGAGAGACGCTGTCCTCGTCGCGCTTTCGATGCTTTCGGTCACGCTCGTCGGCATGCTGACGCCGAAGCTCAACCAGATGCTCTTTTCCGAGGTGCCGGACTCCGGCAGCACGACGGTGCTCATAGGCATGGCGATGTTCATGGCGTGCGCCTCGATCAGCGCCCTGTTGCTCGGCACGGCGCGCTCGATGATCACCGCGCGCGTCGGCACGAAGCTCAACCTCTCGGTGGAGGCGGCGACGATGATGCGCATTTTGTCCCTGCCGCCGGACTTCTTCAAGCGCTACAGCGCGGGCGAGCTTTCAAACCGTTCGCAGTACCTCAACACGCTTGCCTCGCAGCTCGTGAGCGTGGCGATGTCCACGGGGCTTACGTCAATTTTCTCCCTGCTCTATCTCGCGCAGGTCTTTGTCTACGCGCCGGCGCTGGTGGCGCCCGCGCTGCTCATGACGCTTTTGACGCTTGTCGTGACGACCGCGCAGGTGTTCGCGCGGATGAAGCTGTCGAAGCAGCAGATGGAGCTTGGCAGCAAGGAAAGCGGCATGAGCTATCAGCTGATCTCGGGCATCCAGAAGATCCGTCTCTCCGGCGCGGAGAAGCGCGCCTTTGCCCGCTGGGGAAAGCTCTACAGCAAGAGCGCGGAGCTTGCGTACAACCCGCCGATGTTCCTGAAAATCAACTCGGTGCTGACGCTCGCGATCTCGCTCGTCGGCACGATGGTCATGTATTACGCAGCGATCCGCAGCGGCGTTTCCGTCGCGGAATACTACGCCTTCAACGCCGCCTACGGCATGGTGAACGGCGCGTTCCTGTCGCTCGCGGGCATCGCGTCCACGATCGCGCAGATCAAGCCGGTGCTGGAGATGGCGAAGCCCATTATGGAGACCGTGCCGGAGGTGGCCGAGGATAAGCTCGTGCTCACGCGCATTTCGGGCGGCGTCGAGCTGAACAACGTCACCTTCCGCTACACCGAGGATATGCCGCCCGTGCTGGACGACCTCTCGCTCAAGATCCGCCCCGGACAGTACGTCGCCATCGTCGGCAGGACCGGCTGTGGGAAATCGACGCTCATGCGCGTCATGCTCGGCTTCGAGACGCCGCAGAAGGGCGCGGTGTACTACGACGGGCGCGACCTCAAAAAAATCGACCTCAAATCCCTGCGCCGCCGCGTCGGCGCGGTGATGCAAAACGGCAAAATGTTCACCGGCGACATCTTCTCCAACATCACGATCTCCGCGCCGTGGCTGACGCTCGACGACGCCTGGGCGGCGGCGGAGATCGCAGGGCTCGCGGAGGATATCCGCAATATGCCGATGGGCATGAACACGCTCATTTCCGAGGGACAGGGCGGCATCTCCGGCGGCCAGCGCCAGCGGCTGCTGATCGCCCGCGCCGTCGCGCCCAGGCCGAGGATACTCATGTTCGACGAGGCGACGAGCGCGCTCGACAACCTCACGCAGAAGCAGGTCTCCGAGGCGCTCGACCGGATGAAATGCACGCGCATCGTCATCGCGCACCGGCTTTCCACGATCCGCCAGTGCGACCGTATCATCGTGCTGGACAAGGGCAAGATCATCGAGGACGGCAGCTATGACGAGCTGATTGCGAAGGACGGCTTTTTCGCGGAGCTTGTCGCCCGCCAGCGGCTCGACGACGTCGAATATGTCGGCATGACGACGGCGTTCTGAAAAAAGTTTTGAATTTTTTCAAATTTCCGCTGCCGCCTTGAAAAGTCGTGTGTATCAACAAACGTAAGGCAAACACCAAAGGCGGGAGCGGAAAGGAGGTAGACATGACGGAGAAGCGGTTATATCAGGCGTTTGACTTGCAGCGTTTTGTCCCCAACGCGCGCTTGCAGGCAGTGATCGACGCCTCGCACAGACGGACGGCGGCGCGGGAGCTTTCCGACGACGAGCTGGACTTCGTCGCGGCGGCGGGTACGCCGGAGGACGCAAAAAGACCGGAGGAACCGCCCAAATGACGCCAGCGGAACAGGAACGGCTCTACACGGAGTATCACGACCGGGTACTCGGCTACATCCGCGCGCGGATAGAAAGCCGCGAGGACGCCGAAGACCTCTGCGCGGAGGTGTTTGAAAGGGCGCTGCGCTCGTCGGACAGCTACGACGCCGCGAAGGGGTCGCCCGGAACATGGCTCTACGCCATCACGCGCAACGCCGTGATCAACCACCTGCAAAGGTCTTGTCCTACGGCGGAGCTGCCCGAAGACTTGACCGACGACACGCTGCCGGAGGACGGTGTGCTGCAATCCGAGCTGCTGAACGCGCTCGCCGCCGCGCTGGAAAAGCTCCCCAACGAGCTGACGGACATCATCGTGGCGCGCTACTACGACCGCCTGCCGCTCACAGAGATTGCCCTGACGCTCGGCATGAGCTACGGCGCGGTCAAGCTGCGGCACCAAAAGGCGCTCGCGCTGCTGGGCCGGGAAATGGCAGATTTTTGATTTTTTCCAAAAAACAGCTGCCACATTGAAAAGTCAGGGGTATCAATCATCAGAAAGCAAAAAAGGAGAATCATCATGAACGAGAACAAGAACATCGACCCCAAGCTGGAAGAAGCCCTCAAGGGCATCTGGGACTCTCTCACCGACGAGCAGAAGGAAAAGGCGAAGCAGTGCGAGACCCCGGACGAGCTGATGAAGTTTCTGGGGCGCGAGGGCGTGGAGCTGCCCGACGAGCTGCTGGACGCCGTCGCTGGCGGATTTAACGGATGGTGTTTCTGGGGTGGGAGCAATCCGTTAAATATCGGAGACCCGTATACCTATAACACGTTGGCGGTTTCCATGAACCATGACTGTGCGGTAGACGATGTTGAAATTGAGATTGAGAACGGAAACTATGAAGGAGCAAAACGTTACTTTCGGATGTACTCGTATGCTTATCCCAGCTCTTCTTTTGATATCGTCAGGCAATACCTGAACCGAATGAGCATAGAGAAGGGACTGGGGCCCCTTATGTGACGATCAGGGAGGAAATATCATGGACGAAAACAAGAACAACGACCCCAAGCTGGAAGCCGCCCTCAAGGGCATTTGGGACAGTCTCACCGACGAGCAGAAGGAAAAGGCGAAAGCCTGCAAGACGATGGACGAGCTGACGGCGCTCGCGGGAAAAGAGGGCATCGAATTGCCCGACGAGCTGCTCGACGCCGTCGCCGGCGGATACATCGTTTATGAACGCGGGCCCCAGAGGTGGGCGGCATATTCTGACGATGGCAAGAGGCGCAAGGTATCAAATATATCAGATTCGAAAGAGGAAGCCATGCGTCTGGCGCGGAAAGAAGGATGGTCCACCGAGGAGAAAAGCGAAGATCAAATCACGAGAATTTCATTGGGTTTCTGCTGACGCGGCGCCGCGGGCAAACGGCGGAGCACCTCTCTTGTGGAAGGCTCCCCCGGCGCCGTAGGATCATGAAAGGAGAATTCCCATGGATGAAAAAATGAACGCCGCCCTCAAGGGCATTTACGATTCTCTCACCGACGAGCAGAAGGCAAAAGCGAAAGCCTGCAAGACGATGGACGAGCTGGCGGCTCTCGCGGGCAAGGAGGGCATTGAACTTCCCGATGAGGCGCTGGATCAGGTCGCAGGCGGCGTTCAGGCTCGAAATCCTATAGGTGCCGGGTATGTAGATGAGTTTGGAAATCCCACACCGAGAAATCCCGATTATAGAAGGCCACGTGAAGAAAGAGGCAAAACGGTTTTGGATACGTTTCTTTAGTTCATGACAGGATCGTGACGGCCTTATCTTTTCGTTTTAAAAACAGCAGGGGGATCAGGCGACGGAAAATAAAATTGGTAAAAAATCGTATGAAAGCACATGGCGCCCTAATTGCGGTTATGAAGGGAATGGTAAGGAATCTGGCTGGATCATCCTCTGAGGACCGGCAGAAAAAGGAAACAGCACTATGTATTACCGACTTTGTGACGATTACGCCCTGCGGGCGTGGAAATTCGTAAACCACGGGATGTACCACCGCTATTCCCCCGAGCCGCTGCGCATGGACGCGGAGACCTTCGAGCTGCTGCGTACATGCGACGGCGAGCACGACCTCCCCGAGAGCGACGCGCTCAAAAGCCTGACGGAGCAGGGCGTCATCGCGCCGTGCGAACAGGGCGAGCAGCCATCGGAGTGGTCGCGCTGGCGCAAATATCCCCACCGCTTCGTGCCGTCGATGAACCTCATGCTGACGGGCAAATGCAATTATAATTGCCGCCACTGCTTCAACGCTTCGGATAATGCCGACCGCATGGAGGAATGGGACTACGACGCGCTCATTGACCTCTTCGACCAGATGGCGGACTGCGGCTTCCACTCGATCACGCTCACGGGCGGCGAGCCGATGCTCCACCCGCGCTTTGCGGACATTGTGCGCGCGATCTATGAGCGGAACATGGTGCTTGAAAAGCTCACGACCAACGGATTGTTTCTCCGGCAGGATACGTTGGATCTGTTCCGTGAGCTGAATGCTGCGCCATTCATCAAGATATCCTTCGACGGCGTGGGGCATCACGACTGGATGCGCGGGCATAAGGGCGCGGAGCAGGACGCGCTGCGCGCGTTCCGCCTCTGCGCGGAAAACGGCTTCCGCACGCTCGCGCAGACGCAGGTGCATCGCGGGAATATCGACGCCATGCCGGAAACGCTCCGCGTGCTGGAGGACCTCGGCGTGACGGGCACGCGCATCATCCGCACGACGGAGGTGCCGCGCTGGGTGAAAAACGCGCCGGACGGGTCGCTGCCCATTGAGGAGTATTTTGAGAAGATGCTCGACCTCGCCGACCGGTATCTGCGCGGCGAACACAAGATGAGCGTGATCCTGTGGCGCATTTTGAACCTGTACCCGAAGGAAAAGGCGTACCACATGGTGATGGAGCGGCACACGGACGGCGCTGACCGGCCGACCGAGCCGGTGTGCGGCGGCAACCGCACGATGATGGCGGTCACCTGCGAGGGGAACGCCGCGCCGTGCCTCCAGATGAGCGATTACATCGGACACCACGGCTACCGCTTCGACAGCTTAAAGGAGCGCCATCTCGCGGACATCCTGCTGGGCGGGCGGTGGATGGAGAGCGTCTGCGCGAACCTCTACGCCCTGCGCGAGAACAACAAGACCTGCGACGGCTGCGCGTGGTTCGGACGCTGCGCCGGCGGCTGCCGGGCGCTCGGCATCCTCGAATCCACCGAGAAAACAGGAACGACGGACTACTTCGGCTGCGACCCGCTCGCCTGTCTTTTCTACAAGGGCGGCTGGTACGAGCGCGTACAGGAAAAGCTGGGCGATTTCAAAAAAATCTGAAAAAAATTAAAAAACTGCCGCCTGGAAAAGTTGTTCGTATCAACAGACAGGAAATAAAAAGCAAGAGATTCCCCAAAGCAAAAAGGAGCGTATCACCGTGAACGGGAGCGAGAGCCTCGACCCCTGGTATGAAACCACATACTGTCATTGTTGCGGTTATCAAGGGAATGGTGAAAGATCCGGCTGGATCATCCCCTGATGACCGGTATAAAGACACTTTGCAGATGCTCAGTCATATTCTGGCCATACGCAGTGGGCGAGCGGAAGAAAAATGTGAAAAGCTGTGCGCACTTGCCAACGGACTGAAAGCAGCGAAGCGTTCGCTCGGCTCATGGAGCAGACTTGCCATTCTCGGCATTCTTGCCGATTCCGGGCTGCCGACAGACGCGCTCATCGACCATATCTGCGAGGCGGATGATTATCTGAAGGAACATAAACCGTTTCACGGGGTTTTTGGCGTCGGGAGTGACTGCCGGAGAATGTTTGCCGTACAGATGGTGCAGGCCTCTTTCCACGGAGAAGAAAGCCTTGGTGTTTCTGCGATTTTGACTGTTTCTATCGAACTGGCAATCATAACCATGATCCTCATGATGGTTATTCTGAGCAGCAGTGCCGCTTCTTCCCATTAAGGCAGTTGTTCATGAAAACTGCCGCCTTGTAAAGTGACTCGTATCAACAGACAGGAAGCCAAAAGCAAGAGTTTCCCCAAAATAAAATAAAAAGGAGCGTATTACCATGAGCGAGAACGAGAACAAGACGCTTGACCCCGAGCTGGAAGAAGCCCTCAAGGGCATTTGGGATTCCCTCACCGACGAGCAGAAGGAAAAGGCAAAGGCGTGCAGGACGATGGACGAGCTGATAGAGCTCGCGGGCAGGGAAGGCATGGAGCTGCCTGATGAGCTGCTCGACGCCGTTGCGGGAGGAGGTCTTCTTGGCAGAATCAGGGACCCGATTAAACAAATAATTTGTTTTTAACAGCGGAGACTTTCGAGCTGCTTGACTCAAATTGACGGCTCCGCGCTTTTGTCGCGGCAAAAACAGTATAAACACGGGAGGACCGCGCTTAATGCGCGGCGCCTTCCTGTCGGCGTATCTTGATGAAGGAGGAGGAACCAAGCATGAAAATGCAGCGTGACGGCGACAAGCTGACCGTCTTCGCGCAGGGGCGCATCGACACCAACAATGCCCCGAAATTTGCAAGCGAGCCGGAAAACGCGCTGGACGGCGTCATGGATCTGACGCTCGACTTCTCCGAGCTCAAATACATTTCCAGCTCGGGCCTGCGCGTGCTGCTGCAGGCGATCAAGGCGATGCGCAGGCGGCGCGGAGAGGTTCGCATCACGAACGTGAGCGAGAGCGTCTGCGACGTGTTGGAGACCACGGGCTTTGCCGCCGCGTGCGACGTGGAGAGGAAGCCGTGAGCAGATCGGCGGATATGGCGAAAAGCAGGGCGGAAATACGCGGAAAAGGCGTGCTCCCCGCCCTCGCGCGGCGGTATCGGCAACTCTGTCTGACGCCGGACGCCGGGGGCGCGGAGCGTTACAAGGCGGTCGTCCGCCGCGGCGTTCGCTATTTCTGATGTGTTCATTGCTCTTCCGCTAAACCGTTCCACTGCCGCGAGAAACGGAAAATCCGAACGCCGCGCCGATTGGCACGATGTTCGGATTATTCCAGTTTGGTGGAGACTGCTGGACTCGAACCAGTGACCTCCTGCGTGTGAAGGATTCGGCGCAAAATGCCCGCCGGTCCCTTTGCCAAGCGGCCTGCGAGGTTTTCGCTTTTGGATTTTTCCCGCAGATTTCGCAAAAGGCCGCCTTTTTCCGGCGCGCTTTCACCGTCAAAAACAGCCGTACAAACCAGTCGGCCCTGCGGATATCGTACCACGTTTTTCAAACTCCGTATCGTCCTCTGCGCGGAAAAATTCACCGATCCGAAACCGTCAAAAGCCAAACTGTTTGCCCGCTGTTACAAGGTAATGCGGATGTGCAACATTGCGTTGCGCGAACTCTATTTGCTGCGCTCGCCGCTCTCGATCCTCCGGCAGAACGGCCGCAGGATTTCCGACGTCAGCTCGTCGATGCGATTGAACTCCTTTGCCATTTCGATGAATGCAGCGTTGCGCTATGCGGCAGGCTGCGCCGCGAATTCCTGTCGGATCGCATCGAATTCGGCGATAGAGTCGTCCAATCGCTCCATCAGGTCCTCGGCGCGGTACAGGCCGTCGTCACTGCGCGCCATGCCGCGCAGAGCAACCGGATGCACAGCCGGAGGCGTCAAAGAATCAAGGAGCGGCATTTCGTGCAGCTGCCGGGTCGTTTGATACACAAGATCGACGGAACACATCTGCGTACCGTTCGCAGCGCGCCACAGGGAGAAGACCAGCTTGCAGCCGATCGGTGTTTTTGCTTCGATCGTGCCGGGCAGGATATAGTCCTCCGCATCCAGTGCGGCAAGGATGCTGCCAACGTTGGAATCATGCCCGCACAGGAAGCTGAATTTCCTGCTGTCGGTCGAAAGCTCCGAACGGATCTCGCACAGCAGAGGGTGTGCGACGTTGACAGCTATCAGAGGCGCGGTAAACAGGACGTCCCCATAGACGTCCTTGATCTCAGAAATCTCCTTCCATTCCCGAAGGCTGAGCGAATTGCCGAAACCGGCGCGCAAGGGATCGCTCTCCTCATAAAACTGCAGAACCAGCGCGTCGCTTACGGAGCAGGCCGTTTTGAGCGAGCCGGTCACGCCCGGCTCCGCATTCTCCTTCAGGACGAGCTGTGTGTCGTCTGTGCGCAGAGCGCCGACCGCGCCGGAGCGGTATGCCTCTGAGGATCCCATGTCGATCACATCCGCAAGCAGCGCGAAATTGTCCTCCAGCTCAAGCACTGCCTGCCGGTACAGCGTATCGACCTGCGCCGCCGCGGCAGAGCAATAGCTCTCTGAAGCAAAGGTGAGTTGGGGGTGAAATACAGGATCCATTTTGTTGAGCTGCTCATGATGCTCGATCTCCACATTTGCCACGGGCAGGATACCGGAGGAGAAATATTGTGCCGTGGCAATCGTGCGCTGCATGGAGTTGGCGTAGAAGCGCACCGCGCCGTCCTCCGGAATATAGTTTTCCGGGAAAAGGCCCTCCTGCTCCAGCCATTTCCGGAAGTACTGCCCCATTTGCGTTTCCAGCACACCGCCGCGCGTGGAAAGCTCGCTCGGTTTGGAGGACCAGGCAAACCACTCGTGCGGCGTGATATCGCCAAGGACAGAGCCGCTTCCGCTCAGGGGAGAACGGATATTATGGCGGCTGAGCACCACGACCTTTTCGAGCGTATAGCCCGGATGGGACAGCGAGCCCTCTGTGGCACAAGCGGATGCAAGCATCTCGCAGCAGGAGGTCAGCTGCACTTTTGTAATCGGCGTGCCGCCTGTGTGAGCCAGTTCCCGCAGAGCGGATCCAAAACCCGCGGCGTCCAGACGCGCAAGGTCTTCCGCCGCCCACGCAGGGATATCGGCGGGCGTATCACCCTGCGCGCCGGTGTCGGGCAGAAAACGTGCCAGAAGCACCAGTGCCTCCAGCCTGCTGATCTGCGCCTTCGGCCTGAGCAGCAGTTTCCCGTTCACAAGCGTACCCTGCACGAGCCCTGCCGACACCGCGGCAGAGACAGCGCCGCGGCAATCCGCGCTCACCTGTGAGGAGTCGTCAAAGCGCGACAAAACACCCTCGTCGGCGGGAGGAAACGCACACGTTTCCACGTAAGCAGAAATCACCGCTTCCCGGCTCGGCGTTTCCGCGTTGACCGCAAATGCCACGGGGGATGTGAGCTGCAACGCAAGGATACAGAGCAGCCACACGGCCAATACCCTCCGCATATTTCGGCAGGTCTGTCCGACCAATGAATAATCTGACTTCTTCATTCCGCCACCTCGCACGTTCTATGGATCGTGATGCTTGTTCTGAACAACATTGTGATCATGCCGCCATTTTTGACGTTGCTTGCAAGAACCGCCGGAATTGAAATAGATAGAATTATACTACCTATATCACCGATTTGCCGTCTTCTTCAACGCCGCAAGGCGCGCGGAGATCAACTCGGCAAGCAAAGCCCTCATACCCTCCGGCAAATACGAGTCCGCGCACATGGCGAGAAGGCGTTCCCGCATACAATTCTGTACGCCTCATCCATATCCGTTCTTCCTCCCCGGCACGGCCTCCATGCCGAACATGGCAAGCGCCTGATTGACCTTGTCCATGCGCACGGTCTCCTTGCCCTGCTCCAATTCGCGCACGAAGCGAAGCCCCAGCCCGGAGCGGAGCGCAAACTCCTCCTGCGTGAGGCCGGCTTCTTTCCTCTTTTGTTTGATAAATGCTGCAATCGTATTCATGCGATGATAATACACCCTTTCGGGTATAATGTCAACAATGAACGCAAGTATTATACCCGAAAGGGATCATTTTACAATTCCTGTTCAGGCAAACGCCTCACGGACGGTCTGCTCGACCGCCTCCGCCAGTGCGAGATGGCTCTCCGCCTCCATGTGCAGGCTGTCCCGTTCGCTGGGGGATGCATAACGCGCGGCATCCAGATACAGCCAGCCCCGCGCGGCGCAGACGTCGCGATAGAGCGGCGCGAGCTGCTTTGAGGTTTCGATCGCCTGGGCGGTAAAGCCGGTATAGGGGCTGTGCTCGATGTCCTCACCGATGAGGATCGGGCTGATCAGCATGACCCGCGGCACCGGATAGGCGGGGCCGTAGGGATAACTCTCCACCAGCGTCCCCAGCTCCGCCGCACCCTTGGCGATGTCGGCGCTCAGCAGGGAGAAGCGGTGCTTCATGTCGTTGGTGCCCAGCATAATAATGACGAGATCCAGCGGTCGGTGGGAGCGCAGCGCCACCGGGAGGTGCCGCCGCCCGTTCTTGTCCGGCTCCAGCGTGTCCTCCATCACGGTCGTGCGTCCGCCCAGCCCCTCCTCAATGACATAGTATTCCGGCCCCAGCCTCTGCTGGAGCGCGCCGGGCCAGCGCACGTCCCTCGGCCAGCGCCCGCCGGATGGGTTGGTGCCGAAGGTGTTGGAATCCCCAAAGCATAAGATGTTCGGCATGGCAGCCTCCTATTTCCTCGTCCACGAGACGATGTACTCCGTATCCTTCTCGACCGCGATTCCGGGGTCTGCCGCCGTCACGTTTCCCGCAACGCCTGCCTCCTCCAGCGCAAGCATGAAGTGCGCCAGCGCAATGCCGATATCCAGCTTCTGCACGTCGCCCTTCGGGTTCGCGGGCAGAGAGGCTTTCTTGTAGAAATGGAAGGCGTCGCCCTGCTTCACGATCCGCCACGGCTGCTTGTTCACGGCGGAGGGAGCCAGGCGCACCAGCTCCAGCGCCTCGCGGTATTCGCCCGCGCGCTCCGCCGTCAGCGGCGTGCCGAAATCGCCCTCGAAGAACAAGCTCTCGAAGGGCGCTCGGCTGTCCGCCTTGATGGCGCGGCGCATGGCGGCGTCACGGATCGAACGCTTCTTCGCCGGGTAGCCCAGCGGCGTGACGGCGGGCAGGAACTCGTCGCCGGTCAGCTCCATCGCGCGTTCAAAGGCGGGGCGGTCCATGGTGCCGGCGATCCACACCGTGCCGACGCCCAGCGACATGGCGTAGAGCACAAACTTCTCAAAGGCGAAGCCGAACGCGACCTCCGCAAGCGGATCGCGTTTGATCTTGCCCGCCGCGTACAGCTCCGCGCCGACGACCACCGGGCTGGACAGCCCGTGCTCCTTCGCGTCCAGCAGGCGGAACTCCATCGGGATGTCAAAGGGCGTTTCGATATGTTCAAGATAGGCGCTCAGCCGCGCGTGGTCGTCGTCCCGCAGCGGCGTACCGTCGTAGGTGCGGACGCTCTTGCGCGCGCGTACCAGCTCCGCGATATGCTCCATGATCCGGTTCCTCCGTTCGTTCATAATCCATTCTGTTATAATTCGCGTTTATGTGTCAGAGCGTAATAGAATATGTACTGCTAATCGTCGATCACCAGGCAATTCACAAACCCGGTATGGGCTGTGCAGGCGTCGATCGCAATGACGCCCTTTCCGTAATACGGCGTGAAATCGGCGTCCTCGCCGAACTCCGTGCCCTTGCGCTCGAAGTTGCTGTGCCCGAACGAGGCGTGCCAGTGTCCGCAGACGACGGTTTTGTCCGCCCGCGCAGTCTTCGCCGCCGTCATGCCGTTGTACCACCGCGCCTTTTTCCATGCGGTCTCATCCGCCTCGCGCCAGTTTTCAATATAGCTGAGCTGTCCTCCCCGCTCCTCCGCGCAGGGGATCCACCCATGCGTGAAGATGTAATGCTCCGTCTCCCAGTAGTCGAGCATGGCGGGGAGGATCTTTGTATAGTACGGCGTTTTCTGTCCCGCCTCCGCAAAGTCATAGCGGCGAATGGCCGCCATCGCCACGTCATAGCCGGTCAGCTGGAGCGCGGTATCATAGGTGCCGTTGTGCACATGATAGCTGTAGGCCGCGCCGCCGTCCTCCGTTACCAGCTCCGCGAACAAGTCCTCGTGATTGCCTCGGATGAGAATGATCTCGTCCTTTTCCATCAGATTCAGGACAAAGCTCTGCATCTGCGCGGCTTCCCGGCCCCTGTCGAACAGGTCGCCGAGGATCATGAGCTTATGCGGCGCGGTGTCCTGATAGTAGCCCGCCTTTTTCAGCGCCGCGGTCAGCGGCGT
>CAMVAV010000006.1 GCA_947165595.1 uncultured Clostridia bacterium
GCCGCTGCGCGGCTATAAAACGATTTTCAATCGTTTTAATAAATTTCAGTATCAGCAGCGCTTCGATGGCTTTCTTTGCCGCGCCGTCCGCCGCGTCGCGCCGTCGCCGCGCAGGGTATCGTGGACCGCCTGATAAAAAGACATGAGCATTCCTCCCCGATCGAGCGTTTTTATCGAAAAATCCGCCTCATAGCATGAGGGCCGGAAACCGTCAACAAAATCCCGGAAAAACCGGGGCGCCGCGACATTTTTCAAAATGCTTCGCCGTTGTGAAAAAATGGAGCATATGAGGGTGTACGCTGTAGCCGTGACAACGAAAGAAGGGAAGGAGGGTATGACCATGATCGAAACGAATGTGGCGGCGATGCTGTGCAAGCTCTGCTTCGCGGGCGGCTTCGTCGTGGCGATGGTGATGGGCCTTTTGGTGATCGGCCTGTTCTTCGCCGCACGGCTGTGGACGCTGCGCGACGACCTGAAGGACATGGGGGAGGAGCTGACCGGGATACTGCGGCAGATCAAGGAAGAAGAGGAGGAGAAGTGAGATGGGTCTTTTTGACGGTCTGGATGAGGCACAGGGCTTCGACGGCATGTTTCGGCCCTCGGAGCCGGATGTCGGCGCGGAGCTGCTGAACGCGCTGCACGAGCGGAACCATCCGCGCGCGTACGGCTGTCTGCGCAGGCTGGGCGAGCCGCTGGAGGGCACGCAGGCGGCGGCGTGTCTGACCGCCGCGCTGCAGTGTTCGCCCGGACTGTTCCGCGCGGTGCTGGACCGCTGCGCGCCGGGCGAGTACGCCTGCGTGGAGCAGTGGAAGCTGGAGAACGTACTACACAACCGCTATGTCAATGTGATCGGGACGGTCCTGACGCTGGCGGCGGCAATGGACAAAACCGCGCACATGAGGATCCTGCTCGGGCGCGGCTGGGACGTGAACAGCGCGTCCCCCGCCTCGGCGGAGGCCGTGAACAGACAGTCGGGCGGCTGCTTTGCCCCTCTCATGATGTTCGGCGCCGGCGGCACCGGCGGCCTGGCGAAGAGCGTGGTGACCGTCGGCAGCGCGGAGTACAACTCCGTCTTCAAGACCATTGTCAACACGGTCTGGACGAGCGACAGCTGCACCCCGCTCGCCGCGGCGATCGCCTGCGGCAGCGTGGCGGCGACGCGCCTGCTCCTGCGGCAGCCGGGCGTGCTGATCGAGGGCAGCAGCGCGGTCTGCGCGGCGGCGCTGGCGGCGCTGCATGAGGGACCGAAGCAGCAGGAGTGCCTGAAGCTGGCGTTCCGGCTCAAAAGCGAGGTCTTCCGCACAGACGACCTGACCCGCGAGCTCCTGCGCGAGCGCGCGGTCGATCTGACGGTCGTTGCGCGCAGCTGCAATCTGCGCGAGTTTACCATGCGCCTGAAGGGCGTTCGCTGCACGCGGGAGGAGCTGCGCGCCGCAACGGAGGCGCTGCAGAGCTGGGGCGTCAAAAAAAGTGAGAAAAAGCTGCTTCGCCTGATCGCCGCGCATCCGGAGCTGGGCGAGGAGCAGAAGATCCGGGATCTGGTGCTCAACCAGTATCTCAGAGGGGGCGGCGGACAGAGCGCCGCGCGGGAACTGCTGAGCTGCTGGAAGCGCCTGTGCGGCGAACTGCGCGACATCACGGGCGTGCAGTCGTATTTCGGCGACATCGCGGTCCGTCGGGATAAGCTGGACGCGCTCGGCGAGGGCGGGACGCTCTGCGCCGCGGCGGAGAGCGCGTGGCTCTGCGACTGGCGCGGCAGCGAAGCGCTCACGGCTTTGACGGACAGAGTGCGGTTTTACCGCGCGGCGGGAGAGGGGATCAGCAATCTCGCGATAAGCATTCTGGACCTGAATGACCTGCGGGCCCTGCGCAGGATGGCGCAGCGCGGCCTGCTGGACGGCGAGCCGCGGGGGGAACTGCTCGCCTATGCCGCGCAGGAAAAGAGCGCGCCGGCTCTCCGTGCCGCGTTGCTCTCGCTCCCGAAGCCGGAGGCCGCGGCGGAGCCGCCGCAGGGGTGGGAGTTTCCGGAGGAGGGCGTCGTGTGGAGATCGCGCCTTGCCCGCATGAGCCGGCAGGAGCTGCGCGCGTGGGTGCGCGAGGCGTGGGAGCAGCCGCTCGACGCCGCCGCCTGCCGCGAGCGGCTCCGCGCTCTGGAGCAGTACGGCGGGAACGTGATCGACACGTTCGGCTGGAGGGGCGGCCCGTGGCGCAACATGTGGTCGGAGCAAATCGACGGGATCACCGTGAACAATCCCGTGGCGGCCGCGTGCTGCGGCAAAAATCCGGAGCTGCTGCGCCTGCTATTGGAGCAGAACGGGTCCTGGGAGGCGCGGAACGCGCTGTATCAGGTGTCGTGGGCGGGAAGCGGCGGCGTCCTGACGGGTACGATGCTCTGCCTTGCCGCGGCGGCGGGGCGCACGCGGCAGGTGCGCGAGCTGCTGGACCGCGGCTTCGACCCAAACGAACGGGACAGGCCTATCCGCTCCATACACACCGACGGCGAGGACCTGTTCGGCACGCCGTCGGTCGTCACGCCGCTCTTTATGGCGCTGGAAAAGGGACACCGCGAGACGGCGCGCCTGCTGCGCGAGCGCGGCGCCGTCGCCTGGCCGCCGAGAGAGGACGACGGGGTGGCGTGAAACAGAGCGCCATTCCATGGCGGTTCTCTGTTTCATCTTGATATGTGTGCGGATCAGACATAATCCGATTCCTTTTAAAATGGGGAATATGCCGTGTCAGCAAATGCTCCGCGCCCGCAAAAATTGAATACGGAATATGCTAAAATCATTTTATAAAAAACAAGGAGGTACTTTCGATGGGACGCAGTGAAAATGTCGCGATTTTTGAGGATACCATGCGCCGCTGTGAGACGGACGCCGGGCTGAAGGAGGCGGTGGCGCGTTCGCGGGAGAGGACCGTCCTCGTGCGCGAGGGCGACGCGCTCGCCTGTCGCGCGGGCGAGAAGCGCAGGGAATGGATCGCGATTTTTGCCCTTTACTTTTTCTCTTTATTGTGCTAAACTATAAAAAACGCACATAGGAGGCGAGCGCATGGCTGCACCGGGAAGCCGGATCGGCAAAAAGGCAAAAAACGACGATTTCTACAAGGCGATCGTCCTGCTCAGAGACGAGGAGGAGTGCTACAGCTTCTTCCGCGACGTGTGCACGCAGACGGAGCTGCGCGCGATGGAGCAGCGCTTCGAGGTCGCGCGGCTTCTGACGCAGGGGATGGTCTACAACGAGATCCTGGAGCGCACCGGCGCGTCCAGCGCGACGATCTCGCGCGTCGCCCGCTCGCTGAACGATTCCACCGGCGGCTACGACGTCGTGTTCGGGCGGATGAAAGATGGCGAGCTATGAGAAGCTGGCCGGCCGCTACGACGAGCTGATGCGCGACGCGGACTACGTCCGGCGCACGGATTTCGTCGAGCGGCTGTTCCTTCGCGCGGCGAAGCGTCCGGTGCATACGGTGCTGGACCTTGCCTGCGGCACGGGGACGACGACCTGCCTTCTGACCGAGCGCGGCTACGAGCTGATCTCCGTGGACGGCTCGGAGGACATGCTGATGGAGGCGCGGGAGAAGGCGCAGGGCGTGCGCGGTATCCCGCCGCTGTTCCTGCACCAGTCCATGCCGCGGCTGGACCTCAACGACACGGTGGACGCCGCCGTCTGCTGCATGGACAGCCTCAACTACCTCACGCGCGCGTTGGACGTAAAGCGCACGCTGGAGCGGCTGCGGCTGTTTATTTCGCCCGGCGGGGCGCTGGTGTTCGACGTGCATGGGCGCGCCAAGCTTGAGGCGATGGACGGCCAGGTCTATCTGGACGAGCAGGAGGACGTCTGCTGCGTCTGGCGCACCGAGTTCCGGCGCGGTCTGCTGGACTACTGCGTCGACCTGTTCACGCTGCGCGCCGACGGGGCGTGGGACCGAGCGATCGAGTACCACCGCCAGCGGTACTACGCGCCCGACGAGCTGACGCGCTGGCTGACGGAGGCGGGCTTCGCGGATATCCGCGTCTATGGCGACTGCCGGGCGCGCCGCCCGAACGACAGCGACGGGCGGGTTTACTTTTCCGCTGTGAGAAAGTGATGGGACCCCTATGAACGACTGCATTGTACGCACCATGACGACGGACGGCTTCGTGAAGGCGAGCGCCGTCTGCTCCCGCGCCCTGACCGAGCGGGCGCGGACGATCCACAACCTCTCTCCGGTCGCAACGGCGGCGCTGGGGCGCGCGCTTTCCGGGGCATCGATGATGGGCAACGCGCTCAAGGGACAGGGCGAGAGCCTGACGCTCCAGATCAAGGGCGGCGGCCCGCTGGGAACTGTGCTGGCGGTGTCGGACGCCGAGGGCAACGTGCGCGGCTACGTGGGCGACGGCTCGGTCGATCTGCCGCTGCGCCCGGACGGCAAGCTGGACGTCGGCGGCGCGGTGGGCCGCGACGGCACGCTGACCGTCATCAAGGACCTCGGACTCAAGGAGCCCTACGTCGGCACGATCGACCTTCTCGGCGGCGAGATCGCGGAGGATATCGCGGCGTACTTCGTGGAGTCGGAGCAGATCCCCACCGCCTGCGGGCTGGGCGTGCTGGTCGACCGCGACCGCAGCGTGCTGGCGGCGGGCGGGTATCTCATTCAGCTGCTGCCCGGCGCACCGGAGGACGTGATCGCGAAGGTGGAGGGCGGCATCTACGCCGCGCCGAGCGTGACGCAGCTTCTGAAGGACGATCCCGATCCCGCGCGTCTGCTGCGCTCGGTGCTCTCGGACTTCGAGCTGGAGGTGCTGGAGACCGCGCCCGTCGAATACCGCTGCTATTGCTCGCGCGAGCGCACGGAGCGGGCGCTGCTGAGCCTCGGCAGCGCGGAGCTGGAGGATATGCTGCGCGAGCAGGGCGGGGCGGAGCTGACGTGCCAGTTTTGCGACAGGGTACACGTCTTTTCCGCGGACGAGCTGCGCGTCATGATCGCCGATTTGAAGGCGAAGGGAAAATAATTGAAAAAAGCGAAAAATTTTTGTTGACACGAACAGCTGACTTGAGTATAATAATTTTTGCCGTTCGCGGGTGCGAGTGGACTCGGGAGCATAGCTCAGCTGGTTAGAGCACCTGCCTTACAAGCAGGGGGTCACTGGTTCGAGTCCAGTTGTTCCCACCACGCTACGGCCAAGTAGCTCAGCTGGTTAGAGCGCCGGCCTGTCACGCCGGAGGTCGAGGGTTCGAGCCCCTTCTTGGTCGCCATTTGCCTCTGTAGCTCAGTTGGTAGAGCAGCGGACTGAAAATCCGCGTGTCGTTGGTTCGACTCCGACCGGAGGCACCATTTGCGGGCATAGCTCATCTGGTAGAGCGCCACCTTGCCAAGGTGGAGGTAGCGAGTTCGAGCCTCGTTGCCCGCTCCAAAAAAGGAAAAGGAGTGCGAATTCCGGCTCCTTTTCCTCATACGGTGACATAGCCAAGTGGTAAGGCAAGGGTCTGCAAAACCCTGATTCCCCGGTTCAAATCCGGGTGTCACCTCCAAAACGAAAAGCATGCGCAAGCGTGCTTTTCGTTTTGGAGGCCGCCGCTTCGCGGCGGAACAGATTTCAATACGTGCTCACGCGCGGCTCCCGTCGCCTTATCCTCGGTCGCGGGTGCTCCGAACCCACCCCGTGCGGACTTGCGGCGTTGTGCGGTAAATCAATAGCAGGCCTTTTTGGAGGCGTCGCGGCGTTTGGCATGGACGGCGGCTGTTTCGACCAGAGCAACAAAACATGACATAACCTGACCGAAAATGTGCGCTTTGGTTGGTGGACAGGTATCCACTTTGCTTCTATGATGTAAAAAAGAGTTGCAAAGGTGGGCTATTTATGAGAAAGTACTATTTGGATAACATTCGGTGGATCACAGTGGTGCTTGTGGTCGTCTATCATGTACTCTACATGTATAACGCGGAGGGCATACCCGGGGTACCCGGCAAGATTACCGGCATGGAAACGCAGTACTATGACGCGTATCAGTATCTGGTGTATCCATGGTTCATGTTCCTCTTGTTTATCGTATCCGGGATCAGTTCAAGGCTTTTTCTGGAACGTCATGCGGATCGGGAGTTTATCAGGAGCCGGACGACGAAGCTCCTTGTCCCTTCGACGGCCGGTATACTCGCGTTCCAGTTCATTCAGGGCTATCTGAATTTGAGATTGAGCAACGCATACACAACGATGCAGAACATTCCCGCGCCCTTCGTTGTTTTGATCACGCTGGCGAGCGGCATCGGCGTCCTGTGGTTTATTCAGGTGCTCTGGCTGTTTTCGCTCCTTCTGCTTCCGCTCCGGAAGCTGGAAAAGGACAGATTGTGGACGTTGGGCGCACGCACAGGCCCCGCGGCACTGCTGCTGATGACCGCAGCAGTGTGGGTCGCGGCGCAGATCGGCAATATGCCGGTCGTTGCGGTCTACCGCTTTGGTTACTATGCGCTTGCGTTCCTGCTGGGTTACTTCGTCTTTTCACACGACGAAGTGGTCGAGCTGCTGAAGCGGTGGTTTGCCCCGCTGCTTGCCGCGGCGGTCGTTTTGGGCGTCGCCTTCTGCGTTGTATTTTTCGGCAGGAATTACGCGGACGCTCCGGTCAACAGGACGCCGCTGTTTACCTCCTACGGCTGGTTCGCGTCTCTCACTTTTCTGGGCGGCGCGGCAAAGTATCTGGACGGCACGAACAAATTTGCTTCATGGATGAGCAGGCACAGCTGGGGGCTTTATGTGTTCCACTATCTCGGCATATCGGCTGTTGCGGTATTTGTCGGAGCGCGGCATATTCTTCCGGCGGCGCTCGTCTACGTGCTCAGCCTGATTGCGGCGTTCGCGCTGGCGTTTGCGCTCTATGAGATTATCTCAAGGCTGCCGTTCTTCCGATGGGCGGTGCTTGGAATCAGGAAAGAGAGGTCGGGCGATGTTTCATAACAACCTTGTGAATCTGAGAAAACTGAACAATATGACGCAGGAGGCGATTGCCGAAAAAGTCGGCGTATCGCGGCAGGCGGTCGCAAAGTGGGAAGCGGGCGAAACAGTGCCGGATCTGGACAAGTGTAAGATCCTTGCGGAGCTTTTCGGGGTGTCGCTGGACGACCTTGCCAATTACGAGCCGGATGAAAACCAGGGGCTCACCGTGCCGCCCAAAGGAAAACACTTATTCGGAATGGTGACGGTCGGAGACAAGGGGCAGATCGTGATCCCGGCAAAGGCAAGGAAGCTCTTTGATATTTCCGCAGGCGATCAGCTGGTTGTTCTGGGAGACGAAGGGCAGGGGCTGGCGATTTTGAAATCCGATCGTTTTCTGGCCTTTGCCGACGCGATCCGAAACGGAGCATATAAGCGGCGGTAAACGCTGCCCGCTCCACAGAAACCTGCGGCGTGTGTGCGGGAGATCAAAAGTGGGTTGCATCTCCAACGGCAACAGCCCTGAAACCCTTTATTTATGCGGGTTTCGGGGCTTTTCCTTTACCCGAGGCCAGCTGTTTTCCCTTATGACCTGATTTTTTCAAAAAGTCTAACGTGCAGAAATATAGACAACAAATAGCTTGTGTTATCTTGAAAATTTAGGGAAGCGCTGATTAAATCAACGTGTGCGGATTGGCGAGCAGATTTTTCGTCTTGCAAGCCAAAAAGCCGCAGGAATACTAACGTATTTCAAGGATTTTTGGCGCAGTCAAGACGGAAAAGATGCCGTCAAGACGTGCGCGGGGATTTATTCAGCGCTTCCTTAGTAAATTACGCAACATTTCAGCACTTTCCAATCATTCTGACCTCCACCCGGTTCGGCAGGCGCTCGTCCTCGTCATACGAATATGCCAGCTCAGCAGCGGTGCTTTTGAGTATGGTGAGGGACAGCTCGTTGTCCGTGTCCCTCGGGTCAAATCGCTCCCCGGCGTAGGAAACCATGACCGTGGTGCTCTCGTCCTGCATGGAGCGCTCCACCGACACGAGGATCTGCGGCTGCGGCAGGCGCGGTAAAAGAATCTGCTGCACCAGCTCCTCGACGGCAAGCCGGATGCGGTATTTTTCCCTGGGCGCGACGTCGTTTTGCAGGCAGTAGCGGTCGATCTCCGCGCCGGCGCCGATGAAATCGAAGTTTTTGCTGTCGACGACGAGTTCCAGCACCCGGAGCCGCTTGATGAAGCGCCGGGTCTGTTCCTTTTTGGGGTGATCGAAAATCTCCTCCGGCGTCCCGTCCTCGCAAATGCCGCCCTCGTCCATGAAGAAAACGCGGTTTGCAATCGCGCGGGCGAAGTTCATCTCGTGCGTGACGATCATCATGGTCTTCCCGCTGCGGGAGAGGTCGCGGATGACCGCCTGCACCTCGGAGACCATCGTGGGGTCCAGCGCGCTGGTCGGCTCGTCGAGCAGGATGATCTCGGGGTCCATTGCCAGCGTCCGCGCGATCGCGACGCGCTGCTGCTGTCCGCCCGACAGCTCGTCGGGATAGCTCATAGCCTTCTCCCGCAGTCCCACGCGCCGCAGCAGCTCGATCCCCCTGTCATAAGCCTCCTGCTTTCCCATCCCGAGCAGATCCATCGACGGGACCATCAGGTTTTCGATCACGGTCAGATGCCCGAACAGGTTGAACGACTGGAACACCATGCCCATTTTGCGCCGCGCTCTGCGGACGTCGCAGCCCCGCGCCGTGATCTCCTCGCCGTTTAAGAAGATCTGCCCGTCCGTCGGCTGCTCCAGCAGATTGAGGCAGCGCAGCAGCGTGGACTTTCCGGTGCCGGAGGGGCCGATCACCGCGACGACGTCGCCGTCGCGGATCGTGACCGACACGTCCTTCAGGGGTTCGGCGTTCTCATAGGTCTTTTTGAGATGCCGCAGTTCAATCATGCGTGTCCACCCCCTTGAGGATATCCGCTTTCCCGCGCCTTCTCGGGTCAATGACGATTGCAAGCCGGTTGACAAGGGCGGTGAGCAGCGCCGCGAGGATGAAGTAGATCACCGCCATGGCGATGAGTGGGAAGAACGCCTCATAGGTGCGCCCGCGCACGATGTCGCCCATCTTCGTGAGGTCCTGTACCGCGATATAGCCGACAATCGCGGTCGCCTTGATGAGCGCCGTGATCTCGCCCTTGTAGGCGGGCAGGAAATGCGGGACCGCCTGCGGCAGGATAATCCGGAAGAACGCGTGCGTATTGCCGTAGCCCAGCGCGTAAGCCGCCTCGACCTGTCCCCTGGGGATCGCGCCGACGCCCGCGCGGAGCATCCCATACACTGCCGCGCCGAACACCAGCGTAAAGCCGACCACCGCGATTGCCGTTCCGCTGACGGCGGTCTTGGCAAAAATGATATAGTAGAGGATCATCAGCAGCACCACGATCGGCATTCCCTGCACGAGCCACACGAAAAACCGCGTCAGCACGTTCGCGGCTCTGTTCCCGTTCCGGCACAGCATATAGACCGCAAAGCCGAGCGCCGTTCCGAACAGGATGGACAGCGCCGTGATGAGCAGCGTCGTGCCGATGCCCTGCGCAAAGAGCTTCCAGCGGCTCTCACGCAGGAAAGTCTTTTCAAAGCTCGCCCGGACGCCGTCGAAAAACGATTCACGCTCTTCCGCCGCGGCATTGTCCGCCGCAAGGTCGGACGCGCGCACCGCCAGAACGATCCCGCCGTGGCTCGTCGGATCGGAAAAGAGCACCTGCTCCTCCCGCTCCGGCGTCACGTTCATATCGGTGGTGAAATCGTACCTGCCGGACTGGAGCGCCGGGATGCGCCCGGCGAAGTCCACGTCCCCCAGCTCCAGCGCGTAGCCGCGGTCGCGGCAAAAGCGAACCGCGAGGTCGATGTCGTAGCCGACGTTCTTCCCGTCCTTGATGTAGGAAAACGGCATATCCGTCGAGGTGGTAACGACCCGGACGGTCCCGTTCTCCCCGGTCAGGCCGCTCATGTCCACGACCTTCCGATCCTCGTCCACGCCGAACCAGATATCGTCGAGCTCCTGCATGGTGCCGTCCGCCCGGCTCCTTGCGAGGAATTCATTGAGCTCGGCGCACAGCGCGGCGCTGTCCGGATCGTTCTTCCGAAAGGCGAAGCTGTAGTTGTTTTGGGTGATGTTGTCGTGGATGTAGTCGATCTCCGGCTGTTCGGCATGGACGGATTTCATCCCCGGCTCGTCACCGAGAAACGCGTCGATCTTCCCCGCGAGCAGCGCGGCGATGCAGTCCGGATAGCTGTTGAAGAGGAAGTATTCACTGTCGGGGAAGTATTCCGCCGCCGCGTCCTCCATCAGCGGGCCCGTCAAAACGCCGATGCGTTTGCCGTTGTAATCCTGCCAGCGAATCCCGCTGCGCGCCGGCGCGGGCGCGGAGCCGGCCGCGTCCCGTACCATGGCGGTTATTTCCACATAGAACAGCGGATCGGAATACTGGATCGAGCCCGCTCTTTCCGGAGAATAATAAAGGTTAGACAGGATGCAGTCCACATTTCCGGCTTCCGCCGCGGCAATGATCCCGCCAAAATCGTAGATTTTTAATTCGAGCTCCGCGCCGAGCCACGCGGCAAAGCGATGCGCAAGCTCAATGTCGTAGCCGCGAAGCTCCGTGCCGACGAAGTAAGAATACGGCATCACGCGGCCCGTCGTACCCACGGTCAGGCGGAGCGTCGAAGGTTCGCCCGCGGCGATGTCGGGCATGGCGTCCTCGCCCCGTATGACCCAGCGCTCATACATATCGTCCAGCGTGCCGTCCGCGCGCAGCTGCGCGGCAAAGGCGTTGAACTTTTCCCGCAGACCGGGGATCCGCGACACGGGAGAAATGCCCGCCGCAACGGTGTTTTTGCTGTAGTTTTCGTCCAGAAGGCGAACGCCCGACGTTCCGTTGGCAATGGCGAACTCCATTTCGCGCCGCGCCTGGACAACGGCGTCGAGTCTGCCGTTCTTCAGATCCTCATAGGCAAGCGGGTAATCGCTGTAGGCGACGATCTCGGCCTCGGGATAATCCGCCTTGAGCATATCCAGCTCCAGCAGGTCGGTCCCCACGCCGATCCTTCTCCCCGGCTCGCCGAGCTGCGCGAGGGACGTGACCGCATCGCCGCCGCTTCTTCCGGCGCAGCCCGTCAGCAGGCAGAGCGCCAGCGCCAACGCGCCCAGCAGCCGCGGGAATTTGTTCCTGGTTCTGACTTTTTTCAAGTGTGTACCCCCCCTCGATGGCAAACGAAGGCGCGCTTCTCAGCTTTGCCCCGACGCGTCCCTCTGAGGGTGCGATCCGGAAGCGTCATGGATCGGCCGTTCCGGCCCTTATTCGGATTTTGCGCGTCTTTTACCTCCCTGCGGCATTCTGCATCCGGCGGCTCCGGCAGCGGAAGCCCGCACGCCTCGTCCATGATGATTGTCCCTTTCTTAATACGAATATACGAATGTACCGGATGATGAAAAGAGAATATTTCAGAATGAAACCTTTTTTGCAGATTCCCCTTGCGGCTCGGCGGCTGATGGATTATTATGGTGTTGCGCTCCGTTTCCGGTAGATTCTTTTATCGTAAATCATAGTAAATCGGGAGCCGGAATACAAGTCCCACCCGGGAAAAAGCGTGGCATTCTGCCACGTCCCCTTTTTTATATCGGGCTTTTTTGATACTTTTTGTATCAACGACGTGGACGCTGATCGAGGACACGCTGGGCGAGTACATCCCGCCGTACCGCGTGATCGGCAGCACGTTTTCGCTGACCGCGACCGGCCAGGGGGACACGGCGGACCGAAGCTACACCTATGCGCCGGACGACGAGGTGCTGCTGGAGGGGAACCTGATCTTCAAGAACCTCAAGATGGGCAAGGTCGTGAGCATCGTCAACGAGATCGGCGTGCCGCCCGTCCTGGTGTTCGGCAACAGCTCCGGCGACTTCGCCATGGGGCAGTACGCGGTGCAGCGCGGCGGAAGGGCGTATATGCTGCTGTGCGACGACACGGAGCGCGACTACGGCGACACGGACGAGGCGGCGGAGTTTGCCGCGAAATGCGCCGCGCTCGGCTTTGAAACGATCTCCATGCGCGACGAGTTCGAGACGATCTGCAAAAGCGGCGTCACAAAAAACGATAACGCGGCGCTGCGGCCCGCCGCGTAGGGAAAACGATCAGAATAAATTGAAAGTGAGGAGCGTCATGATGAAAGACAACGAAGCGAACAGCACCACTCTGACGACGAACGCGGGCGTTGACCCGATCGAGGCGAGGCTCGATGAGTTCGCGGCGTCGATCTTCGCGCGCAGGTCGCGCGAGATCGGCTATCCCCTCAACCAGCAGAGCCGGCTGATCGGCTTTTACAAATGGATCATAGGGAGCGGGCTGAACCTGACGATGGTGGACAACGCCGGCGACCCTTTCCTGGACGACGGGGGACTGATGAGCACGCTCGCATACGAGCGCGAGGTGCTGGAATTCTTTGGGCCTCTGTTTGGCTTTGACTTGAACGACCTCTGGGGCATCGTCACCTTCAGCGGCACGGACGGCAACAACCACGGCCTCTACTTCGGCGCGAAGTACCTGGAGCGCAAGACCGGGAAAAAGCCTGTTTTGTATGTTTCGGACGCGGCGCATTATTCCAGCAGACGCCTCGCGGATCTGCAAAACCTGGATATGCGCCTCATCCCCTCCGACGTGCACGGACGCATGATTCCGGAGGAGCTGGACAAGGCGATCGTGGACGAGCGCCCCGCGCTGGTCGTCTACGCGATGGGAACCACGTTCAAGGGCGGCGTGGACGATCAGAAGGCGCTCAATGCCGTGCTCGCCAGGCACCCCTCGCTCGCGGTCTACCGCCATATCGACGCCGCGCTCTTCGGCGGGTATCTGCCCCACACAAAGTACCGGGACTTTGTCGACCGCAGGGTGCAGCCCTTTGACTCCATCGCGTTCAGCGGGCACAAGATTTTCGGCATGGACGAGCCCGCGGGCATTTTCCTCACCACGCGGGAGGTCAAGGAGAACCAGAACCCGTTCCAGGTCTCCTACCTCAACGCCAATATGCCGATGATCAACTGCTCGCGCTCCGCGCTCTCGCCGCTGAAGATATGGTGGATCATCCAGCATACGAGCAAGGAGGAATTCGAGCGGCAGGCGGAGGAGATGCTGGAGAACGCCGCGTGGCTCAAGGGCGAATTCGACAAGCTCGGCTGGCCGGCGTGGCTGGAGCCGATGTCCAACACGGTGTATTTCAAGCGCCCGCCCCGGGAGATCGTGAAAAAATACGGCCTCGCCCCGGACCACGACGACAGGCTCGGCGGCGACCTTTCCCACCTGATCGTCATGCAGCATGTGTCGAAGGAGCGCCTCACGCGCTTCCTGGACGATCTGAAGGCCGCAATATAAAAATACAAAAGGAAAGAGGCATCCCCATGAACAAGAAAAGCGTCCTGTCCGTCCCAATCACCTGCTTTTGGGCGGTCGTCGCCGTGTGCGTGCTGGGCATCCTCGCCGGCTCGTTCGCGGACTTTTCCATCAACGAGGCGCTTGCCAACAAGACCTCTCTCGGCTCGTTCTTCGCGACCTACGGCTCCTGCTTCTCCTACTGCCTCTATCCCGCGGCGGGCGCGTGTTTGTACGCGGGACTGCGGGAAAAGGGGGAGAGGTACCGGATGCTCGCCTGGACGCTGCTGATTTTGGGCTTCTTCATGGCGGTGTACTACTCCAACAGCTACAACGGCAAGGCGGTGCGCGCTCTGATCGGCTATCAGGCGGGCGAAAGCGCCCCGGCGCTCTCGATCGTGAGCTGGCTTTTCTGGGTGGTGCTGTACGCCTGGGTGCCGTTCGTGATGCTCAGGCTTCTCGACCGCTCGAATCCCGATAAGCTCATTGCGGTCGGCGCGGCAATCCTCGTCGCCGGCGTCGCGGCGGACAACGTCAACCTCTGGCTCAAGCAGGTCGGCTCCCGCCCGCGCTACAAGTACCTCATCACGCTCGATGACCCGATCTCTGAGTTCCGTAATTGGTGGCAGATGCGCCCCAACCTCGCCGGCGGCGACGACAACTTCAAAAGCTGGCCGAGCGGCAACATGACCATCGCCGCCATGATGTTCTCGCTGCCGATGCTTGCGGACGTGACAAAAAAGAGAAGCGACGGGAAGAACCTGCGCTGCTTCCTCGTCGCCTGCGTGTTCGTGCTGCTCTACGGCTACAACCGCATCCACATGACCAACCACTTCCTCTCGGACGTCTGCTTCGGAACGCTCATCACCTATCTCATTTTTGCGGCGGTCGGCACGGCGTTTCTGCGCGCGGCGGAGAAGAAGTAAGCGATATATAAGAACGCCGTGCAGGGTTGCAAAAAACCTCAGATGGGCTCGATTTGCTTTTGCGGCTTCTCAGGCGAACAGCTCCGCGTTCGCCGCCGCGCTTCCCGCCGCGGGAGAGAACATCGCGGCGATCACGCCAAAGCCCTGCCGGAGCGTGTCGGCGCGGAACATCACGAAGCCGACAATGACGACCAGCATCGTGTAAACGTGTCCGAGGGGACGGAACCACTTCTTTTTCTTTGTTCCGGTATACGTCGATGACATAGCTCAGGCCCTGGAAGGTAAAAAAAGAAATGCCGACGGGCAGGCGGATATTCGGTACGGGAACGGAAAGCCCGGTAACGCTGTTGAACAGCTCCGCAAAAAAGCCGGTGTATTTGTAAGCGATCAGCAGCCCTCGCCGGTGCAGCGCGTCAGGCGCTCAACGTGTGCTTTGACGCTTCCGCAACGCGCGGCATGCCGTTTCAGGGCGAGCCGCTTTCTGCGGTTGGATCGTGCCGCAAATTGGACGGCATGTGAAAGCGTCAATTTAAAATTATATCAGCGAACATGCCGTTTTGCAATAGCTTTGCCGGGCAATTCGGGCTGTGCCGGCGATACCGTGCGATTCCGCCTTTTCAAAACGCCGCGGCTGTGCTATGCTTGGAACCAAAGGCAAAAGAAACACCCGGCGAACGCGCGGATGAAAAGGATGCTTGTATGAAAAAAGGAACTCTGTTATGGATCGGCCTTGCGCTCGCGCTGACCTGCGCCGTCACGATCCTTGTGAAAGGCTCGTCCTACACGCTCGGCGTCCCTGTCGGCGCGCCGGCGGGCGGCGCGGAGGATTATCGCGTGGAGCTTGAGCAGGATCGGGAGACCGTGCGGCTGACGGAGCGGCGTTTGGAAGGCGGCACGCTTTTCCTTACTTTTCACTCAGTCGCGAGAGGAAGGGCGTACGTCGATGTGAGTGCGCCGGACGGCGAGCCGATCTGGATGGAGGTCCTGTACGTTCATCCCTTCGGCATCCTTTCCGTCAACACCTGCTTTGGCCCGTCCTCCGGCAGCGGGATCATCCCGGTCGCCGTGTCGCTCTATCTGGCGCTGATCCTCTGGTATGTGATCCGCCGGTACCGCGAGGGAATGCGGCGGAGCCTTTATCAGTATCGAAACGTTCGCAATCTGGGCTGGATCATCTATACCGCGTCGCTTCTTCTGGGGCAGCTTCCTTACGCGTTCTCAGACGCCTCCCTGGACGACGTGGTCAGAAGGACGCTGAGCGCCGCGTCGCTGCTGTCGTTCGTCGCGCTTCCCGTCGCGTTCGTGACCTCTGTTTTGGTCACGCTGAGTAATTGTAAGCTCATGCGCGCGGAGGGGCGCAACTGGCGGAATATGCTGGGCATGATGCTCGGCGTTCTGGTCTGCCTCGGCACGTTTCTTCCGTACGCGCTCGGCGAATTCCTGCAGCGCACGACCCTTGTCGACGTTCACAACGAGCGCGGCGCCGCGCTCTATATCGAGATGATCGCGGAGAATACCGTGCTCGTGACGGTGACCTATCTGGAATGCGTTTTGCTCAGCACGATTCTCCTGAGCGTCAAGGCCGCGAAGCGGATTCCCGCCTTTGACAAGGATTACATCCTGATCCACGGCTGCCAGCTTCAAAAGGACGGCACGCCGACGCCGCTTTTGCGGGGCAGGGCGGATCGCGCGCTGGAGTTCGCGCGAATGCAGAAGGAGGCGACGGGAAAGGAGCTCGTCTTTGTCCCCTCCGGCGGAAAAGGCGCGGACGAGGTGATCTCCGAGGCGGAATCCATACGGGACTATCTGCTCGGCAAGGGCGTCCCTGCGGACAGGATTCTGATGGAGGACCGCTCCTCAAATACGGAGGAGAATATGCGAAACTCCGCCGCGCTCGTGCGCGAGGCGTCGCGGCAGGCCGAACCGAAGGTCGCCTTCGCCACGACCAACTACCATGTGTTCCGCTCCGGCATCCTCGCCGAGCAGTGCGGCCTTCACGCGGAGGGTATCGGCAGCGGGACCCGCAGCTACTTTTGGATCAACGCCTTTGTGCGGGAGTTTATCGCGACGGTCTACTCCGAGCGGAGGAAGCATTTGCTGGTAATCGCGGCGATGCTCGCGGTTATGCTGGTCATGATCGGCATGGCCTATCTGTCCAATACGATGTGAGGGTGGTCGAGAAATCGACCTGTTCCTCCAGGAAGGCGGAAGGCGCAGTTGACGCGCCGAAGGGTAAAAGGCGGTCGTTTTGTGCGGCGTCACGGCAGAGTGCTGCGTGCTCTCGACCATGTCGGACGCGATCGACATGGGCTATGAGGTCGTGTATCTGTACGACTAGAGCGCCGGGCTGGACGCGGAAATTCTGGGACTCGCGGAGAGCTTTGCGCCGGTGCATACGACGGTCATGAGCAGCGACGAGTATCTGGCGGCGATTGCGGGAAAGTGAGGCGGCGATCTCTGGCCCGGCAAGCCGCAAACGGCGTGCAATGACGCGGAAGCGGCGCACAGGGAAACGGATGAGATGAAGAAAGAAAACATGGGAAAAAGGACATTTTCCCTGACGCGAGGCAGCTTCGCGGAGGCTGCGGACGCTTTGGAGCGCGCGCTTGCCGCCTCCGGCGCGAGCAAGCGGGAGGCGCTGACCGCGTGGCTGCTGACGGAGGAGCTTTTCGCCCGTATGGCGCCGCGGGAGGAAGACGCGGTCGGCGCGGAGGTGAAGCGCCGCTGGGGCGACGTGACCCTCCGCCTCGTCAGCGAGGGGGAGGAGCTGGACCCCCTTTCCGACTCGCCCTTCCCCGAGGACGACGAGCAGGATCGGCTGCGGACCCTGCTGCTTCGCGCGAACAGGGACAAGCTGAGCTGCAGCCGCAGGGGGACGCGGAACATCGTCACCGTGTCGGTCCACCTCGCCGCCGATAAGCAGATAAAGTATACGCTCGCGGCAATGCTTCTCGGCATTGTGTTCGGCCTTGCCTGCAAGGCGCTGCTGCCGGAGACGGCGCTCGCCTTCCTGAACGGAAGTGTTCTGGGCAATATCCGCGCGGTGTTCCTCAACGCGCTGAAAATGATGATCGCGCCGCTGATCCTGTTTTCCGTGCTCTCCAGCGTCAGCGGCATGAGCGGCGCGTCGGAGGTCGGACGCTCCGGCGCGCGCGTGCTGCTGTTCTATTTGCTGACGTCGGTTATTGCCTGCCTTTTGGGCGTGGGGCTGTTTGAGCTCTTCTTCGGCGGTTCCGTGCCCGCGCTGCCGCCGGAATGGAACGCCGGGCGCGCCGTGGAGGCGACGAACGTCGATCTCGCGTCGCTGCTGACGGGGATCGTCCCCTCGGACCTGGCAAGCCCCGTTTTGCACATGGACGTGCTGCAAATTCTGTTCGTTTCGATCCTCTTCGGGATCGTTCTGGGCACTCTGCGCGACCGCACGCCGATGCTGGTGCGTCTCGCGGACGAGGGGAATACGTTTTGCATCCGCGTCGTGAGCCTGATCGTCCGTTTCCTGCCGCTGGTCGCGTTCGCGTCGATGGCGTCGCTGGTCATAAAAGTCGGTCTCTCCACGCTCAAAACGCTTGGCGTCATCCTGCTGGGGCATATCCTCGGCGTCGCGGCGATGCTGTTGGTCTACGCGCTGCTGCTCGCGCTGATCGGGCATGTGTCCCCGCTGCCGTTTCTGCGCAAGGCGCTCGGTTTTCTGACGATCCCGTTTTCGCTTGCCAGCAGCAGCGCCTGCATCCCGTTTACGCTGGATTTCTGCGAGAATCAGCTCGGCGTGCCGAAAAAGCTCGCCGCGTTTTCCGTGCCCATCGGCTCCACCGTCAATATGGACGGGGGCTGCTTCAGCATCGTGTTTCAGGGGCTCCTGCTGGCGAAGATGTACGGCGTCGCCGTTACGCCCTCGCTCCTGGTCACGACGGTCCTGACCGCGATTTTGCTCTCGGTCGGCGCGCCGGGGGTCGCGGGCTCCGCCTTTATCTGCCTTACGACCATCGTGGTATCGCTGGGCTGTCCCGCGGAGCTTGCCACGTTTGTGCTCGGCATTGATTCGCTTTTGAGTATGCTGCGCATCTCCAACAATGTCATCGGAGACACAGCGGCCGCCTGCGCCGTCGCCGCCGCGGAGAAGCAGCTGGATCGATCGGTTTATACCGGCGGATGAAGCGCCGGAATCGCTTTCCCATGATTGCGTCGAGCTGAATAAGCAGCGACCGTACCGGGCGAAAATGCTCGATACGGTCGTTGTTCTGGTCTGCGGCGCTGTGCGAGAAATCAAAAGTGGGCTTTCCCGGCAAAGTATGTCTCGATCGTCTTCTCCAGCTCGGGCTTGCTTCCGTCGCACGGAAGGCCGTGCGCTTTGCAAATGGCGATCAGTTCGTTTCTGTACCAATAATACTGTTTGAATTCCGAGAAATCCCTGATGCTGTCAAAATTCGGACGTTCCATTGTCTGCGCTTCCTTTTCCTGATTCGTTTTATTTATTTATGCCTTCTTCGGCAGCGGCACGAACACCGTCACCACGGTCCCGCCGCCGTCGCGCGGCTCGATGGAGAGCGTGCCGCCGCACATGATCTCCAGCCGCTGCCGGATGTTGTTCAGCGCGAGATGCCCCTCGCTGTTATCGGCGGGATCGAAGCCGCGCCCGTCGTCCTCCACGACGATCTCGCTGCCGGCGTCCGTTTTTCGCGTCCGGACGGAGATGTGGAACGCCCCGGCGTAGGGGTCCCTGCCGTGCTTGACGGCGTTTTCCACGATGGGCTGGAGCGTCAGCGGCGGCACGCGGAACGTGGTGTGCGGCGTGTCGTACTCGACAAACAGGCTGTCCTCATACTGCGCCTGCTCCACGGCGAGGTAGGCGCGGGTGTGCTCCAGCTCCGAGGTGAAGGGGATCGGATCGGCGCTGGCGACGGCGGTGAAGTTTCTGCGCAGATAGTCGGTGAAATCCATCGTGACCTGCCGCGCCTTTCGCGGGTCCAGATTGCAGAGACCGTAAATGCTCATCAGGGTGTTGTAGATGAAGTGCGGGCGCATCTGCAGCACCAGGATGCTGGCGCGCTGATTGGCGATCTCCCGCTGCTGCGCGGTATAGCGGTCCTGCTGGTCGCGCAGGTTAAAGAAAAACATACAAAACGCGGCGACGCAGCTTCCGATGACGATCATCAGCAGGCCGTAGGAGAGCATCTGCATGAGCATACAGCCCATCGGAATCAGCAGATACAGCGCAAACGCCAGAATCTGACGCCGGGTGAGCTTTGTCCGCCTGCGCCAAAGCGCCAGAAGGTTCAGCAGCATCAGCAGGACCGGCGGGATCAGCAGCGCGGGATACCACGGCCCGCGCCGGTAGACGTTGTCCGGTGTGACCGTATAGAAAACCGTCGTGAACTGCGTCACGGTCAGCAGCGCGAAATAGAGCAGCCACAGCACGCCTACAATGGTCACAAGCGTGTTCCTGCGCCGGTTCTCTCCCGTGCAGCGGAGCAGATAGACCGTCAGCATCGGCATGAGCAGGGAAGAGAAAAAGGATTCTCCGAAAACGGCGATCTTGCTGAGCGGCGCGGCGGGCGGGCCGAGCAGGAGAAGCGTGATCTGATCGAGCAGGGCGAAGCTGACATAGGCGATCAGGAGAGAGAAGAGAATGACAAAAAACCTCCGGTTCCACTTCTCCTGATAGTGGCTGAAAATGCTCATGAGCAGGCCCAAAAGCGCGACCATCAGGCCGGCGACGGCAATGCCGAAGTTGGTGAGGTCGATCCAGCTGTTCATGCCTCCGCGCCTCCCGCCTGAAACGGATAGCGCAGCTTTTTCAGTTCTTCCCTGACATTCTCCGCCGTCAGCGGCTTGACCAGAAAGCCGCTGGCCTCGGTTTTCCATGCTTCAAGGGAATAGTCGGGGTAGGCGGTCAGAAACACCACCTTGGTACGGGGATTGATCTCCAGCAGCGTGCGGCAAAGCTCCAGCCCGCTCGCCGTGCCAAGCTCGATATCCAGAATCGCCAGCGCGACCCGGTTCGCCTTCGCGTAGTCGATCGCCTCCTGCGGCCAGATAAAGCCCGTGACCGTGGCGTTCGGCATGACCTCCTCCAGCACGGCGAGGCCGTCGGAGAGGATGATGCGGCTGTCGTCCACCATAATGACGTTGGGCGACTCGTCGCTCTCCGCCGCGAGCCGGAACAGCGTGTTGGCGTCCACGCCGAGGCAGGCGGCAAGACGGGGGATCATTGCGGCGTCCGGCAGGCGGGTGCCGTTTTCCCAGCGGGCGACGGTGGAATGGTTGACAAAGAGCTGATTTCCGAGCTGCGTCTGCGAAAACCCCTTCGCCTCTCTCAGCTTCCGCAGATTTTCCGCGAACAGAGTATTCACACCGCACATCTCCCTCTTTTTTGATATGCTTATGATAACCCGCCGCCGCGCCAAAAGCAAGGACGCCGGAAAAATTGGACTTGACATTCTGGAACATCCCCTTGCCCGCGGTGGGTGGGAATTGGTAAAATACTATGAAAAAATATTTTTTCCGGTATTTTGATTTGTCTTATGCCCGATCTCATTTGGCAAAACCGGAGACGGGAGGTGAAAGGCGTGCGCAAAGAAGAGGACGACTGCCGAGACAGACGGCCGCGCCGTTCGATTTATGACCGGCCGGAGCTGTTGGGGCTGCTGGCAGCGTTATTTGTAACGGCTTTTGCAATCGCTGCGGTGATATTGAACGCGTAAGCAGCCTCTTTGCCGAGAGCGGAAAACAGAAAAACGAATGAAGGAAACGGGAGAAACATTGCCATGAGTAAAAAAGAGAACAGGCAGGATGGGTTTGGCCACGCAATGGCGGAGCTGTTCGGCATGAGCAGAGGCGCGGAGACCGTGTCGGAGCCCGCGGCAAACACAGCGGGCGCGTCCGCTCCGCCGACGCCCGCCGCTCCGCCGACGCCCGCCGCTCCGCCGACGCTCGCCGCTCCGCCGACGCCCGCCGCTCCGCCGACGCCGCCGGCGCCCGAGCCTGCCGCGCCCAGCCCGGCTCCCGCGCCTGTGACGCCGCCTCCGCCGAAGCCCTTTTTCGCGGACGCGGGCGTCCCGCCGCGCCGGGAGAACACGACCTATTTCGCGGCGGGCACCGTGATCGAGGGGACGCTTCGATCCGACAGCGACGTGGAGATCGTCGGCGATTTCAGCGGTGAGATCGTGTCGGACGGCAAGGTCGTCATCCACGCAAACACAGTCAGCTCCATCGCGGCGCGCGAGCTGCAGCTGGTCGGCTCCACGCTGACCGGCGAGGTTACGGTATCCGGCGGCGTCGTGCTGGATCAGGCGTCGTCGATCAGCGGAAACATCCGCGCGGGTACACTCGACTGCCGCGGCACGATCCGGGGCAACCTCGCCGTGCTGGAGGCTGTGGAGCTGAAGGATCGCGCCGTTGTGACCGGCGACATCAAGACGCCGACGCTGGCTATGGAAAACGGCGTCAGGTACAACGGCAGGCTCGATATGGGCGCGCAGGAGCAGGAGAAGAAGCGCAGGAAATGATCCGCGCGGAAAGAAGCGCCGAACCGCCCTCGCGGAAGCGTGACAGGACGTTTCGCCGCTTTATTATGAGAGAATAATCGTTATTTTGACTAGGGGGGCAAAGCTTTCATGGAACTGGTATATACCAACCAAAACTGCGTGGGCTGCAATCGGTGCATCAGCGCATGCTCCTGCGAGGGTGCGAACGTCGCCGTGGAACGCGACGGCGCCAACACCATCCAGGTCGACCCGAACCGCTGCGTCGCCTGCGGCGCGTGCTTCGACGTCTGCGCGCACGACGCCCGCGCCTACCTCGACGACACCGAAGCGTTCTTCGACGCGCTCCGCTGCGGAGAGAAAATCTCCATTCTCATCGCGCCGGCGTTCAAGGCGAATTTTCCAAATTATCAGACCGTCCTCGGCCAGCTCAAGGGCGCGGGTGTTAACCGCATTCTCGACGTGTCCTTCGGCGCGGACATCTGCACCTGGGGCTACATCAAGTACATCACCGAGAACCGCTTTTACGGCGGCATCTCCCAGCCCTGCCCCGCCGTGGTGGGCTACATAGAAAAGTATCTGCCGGAGCTCATTGACAAGCTCATGCCGGTCCACAGCCCCATGATGTGCGCCGCCGTGTACCTCAAAAAGTACGCGGGCGTGACGGACAAGCTCGCGTTCATCAGCCCGTGCATCGCCAAGAAAAACGAGATTTCCGACACCAACTGCGGCGGCTACGTCACCTACAACGTCACGTTCAACCACCTCGCGGAATACCTCCGGCGCCACGCCGTCCCGTCCAAGCCCTACGAGGAGGAACACGAGTTCGGCCTCGGCAGTATCTACCCGATGCCCGGCGGCCTGAAGGAGAACGTGTACTGGCTGCTCGGCGAGGACGCGCTCGTCCGTCAGATGGAGGGCGAGCGTCACATGTACCACTATCTGGAGCAGAACAAGGGCCGCCTGCGCGACGGCCGCACGCCGTATTTGTTCGTCGACGCGCTCAACTGCATCGGCGGTTGTCTCTACGGCACGGGCATCGACCCCGCCAACAACGACAACGAGGACGTTTTCGCCGCCATTCAACGCATCAAGGCGGAGAGCAAGGACAACAAACTGCGTTCTCCGTGGGATCGCAAGCTCACGCCCGCGCAGCGCCTCAAAAACCTCAACCGTCAGTTCTCCTCGCTCAAGCTTGGCGACTTCATCCGGCACTATACCGACAAAAGCTCCCTTTGCCGCTTCCGAACGCCCTCGCCCGCCGAGGAGGAGGCGATCTTCCAGTCCCTGCTCAAGGACACGCCGGACAAGCGGAAAATCAACTGCGGCTGCTGCGGCTACGAAAGCTGCCGCGAGATGGCGCACGCCATTTTCAACGGCTTCAATCATAAGGACAACTGCGTCCACTATGTCAAGGACTTCTCGCTGCGCGAGCGCGACAAGATCGCCGAGCTGACGCGCCAGGGCGAGCAGCAGCGCAACGATATCCTCCGCGAGATCGGCGAGAGCTTCGACCGCCTGACGGAGCCGCTGGAGCTGGTGCGCGAGAAGAGCGCCGCCAACGCCGCGAGCGCGGACGGCATCGGCGAGGCGATGCGGCGCGTGGACGAGATGGCGCAGCGGTTCAAGCAGGTGCTCGACGAGATCCAGCACAACCTCGACGCGCTGGAGGCGAACAACGCGCAGGTCATCGACATCTCCCAGCAGACCAATCTGCTCGCCGTCAACGCCGCCATCGAGGCGGCGCGCGCGGGCGCGGTCGGCAAGAGCTTCGCCGTCGTCGCGGGCGAGATCAAGGCGCTCGCGGACAAGTCGAAGCGCACGGCGGACGAGAACAACGCCAGCAACATGGGCATCCATACCACCGTGCGCGCGCTGATCGAGGACATGGAGCAGCTGCTCACCGTGGTCGAGAGCGTGTCCGGCCAGACCGGCGAAATGGTCGGCGCGGTACAGGAATCCACCGACGCCGTGGACTCCATGCGGCGCATCGCGGACGAGATCAGGGACGGCCTCAACCAAGCGGCCGGCGAGGCGTGAGGAATTATTCTTAACAAGGGATACGCCGGCGCAGGATACCGTTTCGCTCGCCGCTGCCGCGGCTGCGAAACGTAAGAATTGCCGACCCCGCGAGGTTACAGATTACGCCGCCGCGCGCGGCGACGTAACCTCGCGGGGCTTTTTTATACTACTTTCAAATTAAAAGATTTAATTTGAAAGGCGCGTGCTGCGCACGCTGGTTTTGCGCCAAAGGCGCAAAACACGTCTCATGCGAAATTTAACGCCGCTGCGCGGCTATAAAACGATTTTCAATCGTTTTAATAAATTTCAGTATTATACGGGCGATTCGGGTTGTGCCGGCGATACCGTACGATTCCGTTTTTTCAAAACGCCGCGGCTGTGCTATGCCTGGAACCAAAGGCAAAAGAAGCACCCGGCGAACGCGCGGAAGAAAATCGAAGCTTTCCACAGACGCTGAACCAAATCAATAAACGGGGGACGCAGGTTATGGATGAAAAGCGCGAAAAAAAGAAGCGAGCCGGCGGGAAGGCCGCGGCGGGCTCCCGGCGTTTGGCCGGATTGCGCTCTGTGCTTTGCTGGCGCTGCTGCTGGCGGCGCAGGCGGTCTGCTTCGCCGCCGTCGAGGGGACTCGGAACGCCTCAGGTACTCTGAACCGGACCGTCTCCGTCGATCCCACCGGGCGCACGGAGGGCTTTTCGGCGGTGCTGTACAACAACCTCAACGGCCTGCCGACCTCGGAGGCGAATGCCATTGCGGAGACGGACGAGGGCTTTCCCTGGATCGGCAGCTACGCGGGATTGATCCGCTACGACGGCAACACCTTCGAGCGCATGGACTCCACCGGCGGCATTTCCAGCATCAAATGCCTGTTCGTCGACAGCCGGGGGCGGCTGTGGATCGCCACGTGGCGCAAGTACGGCCTGCTGCGCTACGATCAGGGAGAGCTCACGGCGTTTACGGTGGAGGACGGACTGTTTTCGGACCGCGTCCGCGTCGCGTGCGAGCGCCCGGACGGGTCGATGCTGGTCGCCAATACCGGCGGCGTCAGCACGGAGCGGACTGCACCTCCAGAGGCGAGAGCCCCGAAACCCTTTATTCATACGGATTTCGGGGTTTTGCCTTTACCCGGGCCAAGTGTTTCCCTTTTTTTCCTTATGGGACAGAGACCGCCCGGATGAACCGCTCCATTCGCGCCGCGCTGTCCTTTTTCATCTGCGGCGTCACATGCCCGCAAGCGTCGAGCGTGAAGGCTGCCGTCGCGTGCCCGAGATTGCCCTGCACCGTCTTGATATCGTCTGGCAAGCACATCAATATCAAGGCGCGTGATCGTGTTATTGCAATAATCGTCACGTTTTGATATACTTCTCTTGCAATCGGGATCAGGCATGATACCGCTGTTGAGGAGAGCAATAGAAAGGCGAACATCACGATGTCCGAACAGATAAAACGCTCTCGCCGAGAGGCAAGGGGGTAAAGCACGGGAATGGAAAAGACGCTTCGTCAGCTGATCGCGGATTCCGGGCGGGAGCTGGAACACACCGTATATCGAAACTGCAGCCCGAAGACGCTGGATTTCAAGCTGGTATCCTCCGACCTGTACAACTGGGAGGAGACCGGCAGCCCGGAGCGGCAGCGGCTGCTGTACAAGAACATCGCGGCCGCCGTGGACTTTCCGATGCTCACAGGCATCCTGCCGGAGCTGAACGCGCTGGACTTTCGCGGACGCGACGGGTTCCTCTATTTCGCCGCCGGGCTGGAAAACGTCCGCTCCGCCATCGACGAGGGCCGCCGGCTCGGGATCAAGGGCGGCCCCTGCATCTTCAGCGTCCACGAGGTGCTTTCGGACGTCCGGCTTCGGGACGGCTCCGTCCACGCCTTCGACTACAGCACGGGTAAAATGTATCAGCGGGGGACGACCCTCGACGTGCAGACGTCTCTGGGCGGCTTCGTGCGGCTCCATGCGGCGGAGATCGAGGACATCACGTTTCGGGATCAGAAGCGGGACGTCACGCCGCAGGAGTACGCCAATCTGCTCTATGCCTTTCAGGTCTCTGCCGCGGTGCACGCGGCGCTGCTGGTGATCCCGCTGCCGGATCTGTCTTACAGAAAGTATCTGGCCGCCGTTCTGGAGCCTTTGGACGCGCCGCTGCGCGAGCGCGTCATGCGCGCGTTCGAGCCGATCCTGTATCGTGTGACCGATCTTTTTCTGGAGCATATCCGGCGTCTGGGCGCGGAATATCCCTCCGTCCGATACAAGGTTCTCCACGACAGGGACCGGGAGCTGTGCGACTTCTTCTACCGGCAGCGCGCGCCGTACATCGAGCGCAATCGCGTGCTGCGCGCCTTGACGGCGATCCCGGAGAAGGTCGAGCCGATCAAGGACTATATCTCCATGCAGGGACTGCCCTATTATCTGGAGGGTATTACGGACATCATCGAGGTGGACAGCGCGGACGAGATCGACAGCTACCGCAAAAGCAAGAAGGCGCACAAGGGCGCGTTCCATCTCAGCTGCATCCTGTTCCCGGAGCTCCTGTGCGCGGATGGCAGCACAACGGTCTACAACGCGCCGCCGGACAAAAAGGGGTATGGTGAGTATGAACTGGTTCGATAGGTTTCGGGCCTTCCTGTTCTCCCACAGGTTCGGCAGGCGGGATGCGATCCTGATCGCCGTGCTGCTGCCGTGCCTGACGCTGCTCTGCGTCCTGTGGCGCACGGGCGCGTTCGACGCCCGGCTCGACTACGCCGTGTCGCAGGGGTATCAGGCGCGATATCAGGACGGATACGTTTATCTGCTGGACTCGGGCCACAGCACCCTGACAAAAGCGGCGCCGGACGGCAGGATCGTCTATCGCCTCACGCCCGGCGTGTACATCGACGGCTTCCGGCTCGGCGAGGACGGCAGCGTTGTGCTCAACGGCTCGTCCTTCAGCGGCATGGTGGTCGTCGGCGAGCGCATTCTGCGCATCGACCCGTATGGCAGACGGCAGAGCACGCTCGCCGCCTTTGATTACGGCGAGCAGTTTATCAGCAAACACGCCCTGCACGGCGTGACGGAGCGCGGCGGTGTGGTGCATTATGTTCGCTGCGGCGGCGACGAACTCACGGTCAACCGCATCGAGCTTTCGGACGGCGGACAAAGCAGCGCCTCCTACGCCTACCCCAACGCGTTTAACGCCGTCAGCGACGCGGCGTTTGACGGCGAGCGGCTCTACGTCCTCGACCGGAGCGGCGTTCTGAATCGCCTCGAGCCGGACGGATCGTGGAAGACGGTCTACGACGCCGGCGCATCGGGGGAAAGCGGGCGCGTCCCGTACCGCCTTGAGACCGGCCCGGACGGCGCGGTCTATTTCACGGACGTCCGTTCGCGCACGGTGCAGCGCGTCCTGCCGGATGGGGGCGGAAGCGAGACCGTGATCGACGGCACGGATTCCGTGACGGCGGGCGTCTCGCAGAACGGGAACGGGCCTGAGTTCGCGCTTACCGCCGGCGATACGCTCTGGTTCCCGGGCGGCGAGCTGACGACGCTGCGCAGCCCGGCGGGCGCGATGCTGCTGCCCGTTCTCGCATGGCTGCTGGCGGCGCTCTGCTGCCCGCTGGGACTCGTTCTGCTGCTGCGGCTGCTGGCCGTCCTGCTCCGGCGGCAGCGCAGCGCGCTCCAGCAGACCACGCTCGCAACGGTCTGCGTGGGCATGGTTGCCGTGCTGGTGACCGGGTCAATCCTGCTCGGCAGCTTTATGGACGCCTACGAGGAGAAAATCAACGAAGAGCTGCTGCTCTCCGCCTATTCCACGGCGCATCAGCTCCGCGTCGACGACGTCCTCGGCGTCAACGCCGCCGCCGACTACAATTCCGAGGCGTACCGCCGCATCTGCGCGGCGATGGACGGCGTGTTCGACCGAAGCGTCCCGTTCAACCGCAACGCCTACTGCAATATCCTGCGCCATGACGAAAGCGGGGCCTACTGCATCGCGTATCTGGACGGCACCATCGGCACGTATTACCCGCTCGACGACTTTGAGACCGAGCAGGTCGTCGAGGTCTATTCGACCGGCGCCCCGGTCGTCAGCGACGCGATCGTCGACGTCTCCGGCATCTATTTCGGCGTCAAGGTCCCGATCACCGACGAGGCCCGGCAGTGCGTGGGCGTGGTGTCCGTGGGGACGCAGGTCTCCGTTCTGCGCACGCTGCTCCGGGATATGGTCATGCGCGTGCTGACCTCTGTCCTGATCCTCGCGATCCTGATCTGGATCATCGCCTCCGAGATGATCGCCTACGCGCGCAACCTGAATCTGCGCCGTCAGGAGATGAAGGAACGGAGCGACGTGCTTCCCGCACACACGCTCCGCGTCCTGCTGGTGCTGATCTTTGCCGCGTACAACCTGGAGGCGGCTTTTCTGCCGGCTTACATCGTGCAGCAGCTGGACGAACGCGCGAACGCGGAGCTGCTGGGTTCCCTGCCCTATACGGTCAACATCTTCATCATCGGCGTCACGGCGCTGTTTTGCGCGGGGCTGGTGCGGCGCGCGGGCGTCCGGCGCATCCTGTTTCTCAGCTTTGTGTCGGCGGGCGTGGGAAATCTTCTGATCTTTTCCGTGGAGGGCTATCCGTCCGTTCTGGCGGGCATGGCGCTGATCGGCGTCGGTGTCGGCCTCGCGACCAACGCGATCTACGCGATGCTGACCTATGTCCGCAACGCGGCGGATCAGGTCTGGGGCCTGAGCGTCTACAACGCCGCCGTGATGGCGGGGATCAACCTTGGCATGGCCGGCGGCAGCGTGCTGGCGGTGCTGCTGGGCCGGCGCGCCGTCTTCGGCATATGCGCGGGGCTGTGGCTGCTGATCCTGCTGCTCTCCGGGCGGATCGTCCGACAGCTTTCCGGCACGCTTTCGATCCCCGGCGGTCGGACGACGGATACGATGCACGGCGGTTTCCGCACACTCTTCGGCAACAGGATCGTTCCGGCGTTTGTGCTCTGTATCCAGAACCCCTACATCCTGTTCAGCAGCTTCGCAATGTACTTTGTACCCATCTTCTGCGCGGAGCGGGGTTACAGCGAGACCACCGTTTCGCTCCTGCTGCTGTGTTACGCCCAAATCTCCATCTTCGCGGGCGACAGCCTGACCGGCATTATGCAGCGCCGTCTGGGCGCGGGCGCGATGTACACGGCGCTGGGACTCAATATCGCCGCGCTGCTGGCCTTCGGCGCGACGCGCAGCCTCGCCGGCCTGCTGGCGGCGCTGCTGCTGCTCGGCCTCTCGGCGAGCTACGGCAAGCCCGTGCAGCAGAAGTATTTCATGAATCTGCCGCAGGTGAAGGCGTATGGCGAGGACCGCGCGATGGGCGTTTACAACTTTACCGAGAACATCGGCGAGTCTGCGGGGCCGGTGGTCATGGCGTGGGTGCTCTCGCGCACGCCTGTTTTCCCGGCGGTCGCGGGGTTCTGCGGCATCGTCGCCCTGCTCGGCGCGTTCCATGCCGTTTCTGCGAGGTTCCACAGGTGAGCGGACAATAACAAGGAGGCGAAGATATGACGACGGGACAGGGATTCAAGTCGAAAAAGAAGATCAGCCGCTCGCTGCTGACCGGGACGCTGCTGATCCTGCTTGCGCTGGGCATCGGCCTCGGCGTTCAGGGGACCAGTACCTACCGCGAAGGCATGATGGAACGATATCAGGCGCATTTGGAAAGCCTGCTGCGCCTGACCGCTACGCAGATCGACGCCGACGATCTGGCCGCCTGCATCGACAGCGGCGTAAAGTCGGAGCAGTTTGAAAAGGAACAGGCCTATCTGGATCAGATGAAGGAGACCTGCGACATCAAGTATGTATACGTTGTCAAGCCGCTCAATACGAACGCCTCCGACAACATGATGAACATTCTGGCGGGCGTCTCGGAGCAGGAACGCGCCCTGTATGCCGATAAGCTGGTGCAGCTCGGTCAGTTGACCGGGACGGAGTACAGCCCGGAGGTCGCGGCCGTGTATCTGGCGCGCATGGATCGCAGCGATGACATTACTTATTACAGCAATACGACGGAGTTCGGCCATATGTATACGGGCCTGATGCCGCTGCACAGCGCAAACGGAGAACCCGTCGCGATCCTTGCCATCGACATTGAGATGGACGTGATCCGTCAGACCCTGTCCCGATACACACTGATTACCGGCGCAAGCGTCATCCTGCTCGCGCTTCTCTCCCTGATGTTCACCTTTGTCTGGCTCCGCCGAAGGATCATCCGGCCGATCGTGGGGATGGAAGCGGCCTCGTCCAGCTTTGTCGCGTCCTCCCGCAACTCGCAGGACCCGGACAAGCTGCACTTCGATAAACCGGAGATCCATACGCAAGACGAGATGGAAGCCCTCTCCGACGCGCTGATGGCGATGTCGGAGGATATGAAGCGCTATATGAAGACGCTGATCGCGGAGACGGCGGAGCGGGAGCGCATCGGCGCGGAGCTGAACGTCGCCACGCAGATACAGGCGGACATGCTGCCGCGCAGCTTTCCGGCGTTCCCCGAGCGCAGGGAGTTTGACATCTACGCCAGCATGACCCCCGCGAAGGAGGTCGGCGGTGATTTCTACGATTTTTTCCTCATCGACGACGACCATCTCGGCCTCGTGATGGCGGACGTGAGCGGCAAGGGCGTGCCCGCGGCGCTCTTTATGGTCATTGCCAAGACGCTGATCAAGAATCAGGCGCAGGCTTGCGAGTATTCGCCGGCGAAGGTGCTCGCGAGCGTCAACGAGCAGCTTTGCGAGGGCAACGAGGCGGAGCTGTTCGTGACCGTGTGGCTCGCGATTTTGGAGATCGGCACGGGCAAGGGCATGGCGGCGAACGCGGGACACGAACACCCGACGCTCCGCCGCGCGGACGGCAAATACGAGTTGGTGGAGTACCGCCACTCGCCCGCCGTCGCGACGATGGAGGGCATTCGCTTCCGCGAGCACGAATTTGAGCTGCGCCCCGGCGACAGCCTGTTCGTCTACACGGACGGCGTCGCGGAGGCAACGAACGAGAAAAAGGAGTTCTACGGCACGGAGCGTATGCTCGCCGCGCTCAACGAAAGCCCCGACGCCGCGCCCGCGGAGGTCCTCGCGGCGGTCAGACGCTCGGTGGACGAATTTGTGGGCGACGCGCCGCAGTTCGACGACATCACGATGCTCTGTTTCAAGTATTTCGGCCCGGACGGAGCGGAAGGAGAGAGCGTATGAGCGTGGAAAAGGCCTTTAAAGGCCGCGGCGGACACGGGCAAGCTCCATGAGGCGCAGGGCTTTCAAGAGAACCGGGACGAAAACCGGCCTCCGAACAGTATCGCACAATGACGCTCGACACAGAGCCGGCGCCGTGTTATACTGAAGCCGGCGAAAGGCTGGCAGATACGGATGATACGGATTCTCTTTGTGTGCCACGGCAATATTTGCAGGAGCCCGATGGCGGAGTTTGTTCGGCATGGATCAGGAAAACCTGTACGATATGCGCCGGATCTGTCAGGGCGATCCCGAGGGCAAGATCCGCCTGCTGATGGACTATACCGACCGCACGGGGGACGTTGCGGACACGTGGTATACGCGGAACTTCGAAGCGACATGGCGCGATGTTGAGGAAGGATGCCGGGGGCTGCTCTCACAGCTGATCCCTCAAAATCAATGAGGCGGTCAAAAGCGGGGTTCAGGCTGTCAGCCCGCGCTTTTTGACATACCTGAGATACAGGAAGCAGACTGTGATCTGCACGATGGTCGAGCAGGGCACGCTCAGCCCGATGAAGAACAGCTTTCCCACCTTGACGCTCATATAGTATGCTACCGGTATGCGGATCAGAAAGGCGGCGCAGATGCCCTGGATCATAACGAAGCCCGTGCGCCCGAGACCGTTGTAGAAGCCGATGAAGCAAAACAGGAAGCAGGTGAACAGACAGTCGATCGCATACGCGCGCAGATAGTCGAAGCCCGCCAGGATGACGTCCCTGTCCTTTGCGAAGACGCCGCAGAGCAGGTCGCCGTGAAAGAAGCCGGCATAGAACATCAGCACGCCGAACGCGGTGGACAGGGCGATGGCTGTCTTCAGGCCGCGAAGCGCGCGGTCCGGCTGCCTCGCGCCGGCGTTCTGCGCGACATAGGCGCTCATCGACTGCATGAACGCCTCCGGCGTCAGCATGATGAAGGCGCAGACCTTTTCCGCCACGCCGACGCCTGCCGACGCGATCAGCCCAAGCTTGTTGACGATGGCGAGGATCACGAGGAACGAAAGCCCCACCAGAATGCTGGACACGGCGATGGGCGAGCCGAACCCGGCGATGCGCCGCAGGATATCCCCGTCGAGCCGCAGCTCGCGCCGCGTCAGCGCAAAGGGCAGCGTCCGGCGGCGGAGCAGGAGAAGGGACACGAGCACGCTCACCGTCTGCGACGCGACCGTGGCAAACGCAGCGCCCGCCGCGCCCATGCCGAAATGCGCGATGAGAAGCAGGTCGCCCGCGATGTTGCACGCGCTGGCAACGGCGACCGTGAGAAGCGGCGTCCTCGAATCCCCCATGCCGCGCATCACGCTGCCGAGGACATTGTACGCGACGATCATGATGCTGCCCCCGCCGCAGATGGCGATATAGCGCCTGGTTTCGGCAAACGCCTCCTCCGGCGCGTTCATCGCCTGCGCGAGCGCGCCGGAGAGCAGGGGGAGCAGCACGGTCATCACGGCGCCGACCGTCAGGAAAAAGACGATGCTCGTTCCGATGATCCTTCCGCCCGACGCCCTGTCGCCCTCGCCGATCTTCTGCCCCAGCAGGATGGTCGTTCCCATCGCGAACGCGCTGATGAGGTTCGTGATCGTCATCATGATCTGCGAGCCGACCGCAACGCCGGACACGTCCGCCGCCGTCGCGTACTTTCCGACGACGAGCAGATCCACCGCGCCGTAGAGCGCCTGCAAAAACAGCGCCAGCAGGATCGGCAGGGAAAAGCGGAGCAGCGGGCCTACGATCGGGCCTGTGGTAAAATCCGCATCATTTTTCACAGAAGCTCACCTCCAAAACAAAAGCCGGATAAGAAAACAGGCGTCTCAGCCTGCTGCCTTATCCGGCGCGTCATTTCCAACGAATGATTTGCCCTCCGAGCAAGTGAACGTATCATAGCAAAACATAATTGAGATGTCAAGAGCTTCCGGCACAAGGCTTGCGCGGCTCGTCAAAATATGGCAGCTTTTTCATGAAATGCCCGATGGTACGATGCGCGGCCGGGCGGCGCGTGCTATAATGACAGCATGGGCATGAGATTATCCGAAAAGAGGGCTTTCGTAATGAAAAAAGCAGGTGCGCTTCTGGCGCTTCTGGCGCTGGTATTCTGTCTCGCGGGCTGCTTCGGCGAGCAGTATACGGAGAAGGAAAAGGACGCCGTGCAGCAAAAGGGAGATCAGCAGATCCGCGAGTGGCTGGACAAAACGTATCCCGGCGCGGAGCTCGTGAGCGTGGAGCCGTATGTCCGGCACAACCTGGGCGTCTCGCCATACGAGCTGACGGACACGGTCTTCGGCACGTTCCGCCGCAGCGGAGAGGAGCAGAAATACTGGCTCGACACGGCGAGCGGCACGGTGTACTTCGAGCAGAGCGACGAAACGGCGCGGGAGCTTGGCGGGCTGTGCGCGGCTTGCGCGGCGGAGGCGCTGGGCCTCGGCGGCTGCGAGCCGGACGAAAATGCCTCTGCGTACATCGACATCGGCGCAGGGTCGCATTCGTACGCGCCGCCGAACGTCCTGCCTGCGGATTTCGTGCTGTCCGGCGAGACGCTGGAGAGCTTCGTCCGCTCGCCGAAGGGGCGCGGCGCGATCACCGTCAGCCTGACCTGCCGAGTGCCGGACGAGTTCGACGTCTCCCGCGTCACGTTCGCGGAGGCGCGGCGCGTGCTGGACGAGTACGGGCTGCTGCTCGACGGCTTTACCGTGGAGGACGGGAACGAAACCGCCCTTCTGCGTGCCGACGGCGCCGGGTATACGCGCATGGAGTTCCGCGACCTGCCGGATTTCCGCGTATGGATGCCCGTGTACGAGCGCGAGGAAACGCTCGACGGGAAGACGGGGAGGATCGAGACGAAGATCACCGAGCGCGACGTGGGCCGCGATCTCGTCGTCGAGCGCACGGCGGACGGCTTTTATCTGCCGAAATTCCCAAACGGCTATTTCTACGCGAACGTTTATGCCTACGAGGGCTCGGAGATGCTGCGGCATACGTATTACTACGTCTCCGACAACAACAGGACCGTAGAGCTTGACTGGGAGGAGACCGAACGCGGCTGGCGGCTGGGCTCGGAATCCAACCATCTGTCGGAATCGCATCCGTTTGCGGAGCGGTAATTGCGAGGGAAAGACCAATGACACACTGCGGAACCGAGAGCATCGAAACCGAAAGATTGCTGCTGAGAAGATTCACGGTCGATGACGCGGAGGCCATGTATGGCAACTGGGCGTCTGACCGGGAGGTGACAAAATATCTGACGTGGCCCGCGCACGCCGGGGTCGATGTCAGTAAAGCGGTATTGGAGGACTGGGTTTCCTCTTACCCGCGAAAAAACTATTATCAGTGGGCGATCGTCCTGAAGGAGCATGGAAGCGATCCGATCGGAAGCATCGGCGCGGTGCGTATGGACGACGATATCGCCATGGTACATATCGGCTATTGTCTCGGGAAAAACTGGTGGCATCGGGGGATCATGTCCGAGGCGCTGAAGGCGGTCATGGACTTTTTCTTCGACCGAGTGGGAGCGAACCGCGTTGAGAGCCGGCATGATCCGAGGAATCCGCATTCCGGCATGGTCATGAAAAAGTGCGGAATGCAATACGAAGGTACGATGCGCAGCTCGGACAGAAACAATCAGGGCGTCTGTGACGCGAGCTGGTACGCTCTGCTGAGAACCGACCGATAAATTCGACCATTTGCGGCTTTTTCGGCCATATGGGGGATCGGCCGGGCGATGTGCGCCGACCCGTCTGCGAAGAAACGCCTGAGCGCGACGCGCTCAGGCGTTTTTCAGGTTCTTTTTGACCAGCAGATAATATACGAGCAGCAGAAGCGTCGTCGCCGCCCAGGCGATCGGATAGCAGCGATAGATGTGCACGATCTCCGGCTGCGCCGTGCGCAGCGTGAGCGCGAGATACGCCTGACGCACGCCGATCATGCCGATCAGGCTGAGCACCATCGGGACAAGGCTTTTGCCGTAGCCGCGCAGATAGCCCAGCAGCACCTCGCGCACGGCCATGACCCAAAACGTCAGCGCCAGCACGCGGACCATCGCCACGCCGACGGCGACAATCTCCGGGTCCGGGTTGAACAGCGTCACGCACTCCCGCGCGAAGAGATACACGAGCGCGCTGAACGCAAGCGTCACGCCGAGCGCGGTCAGCAGGCATTTTCGCACTCCCTCGCCCACGCGCCCGTCCTGTCCGGCGCCAAGGTTTTGGCTGACGAAGGTCGTCATCGTAATGCCGAACGACTTCGCAGGCAGGATCACAAAGCGGTCGATGCGCTGTGCGATGCCGATGCCGGCGACGGAGGCGGTGGGGAACAGATTCATATACCGCGTCACAAAGATGTTGGAAAGCCCGATCAGCGCGCTCTGCACGCCCGCCGCCATGCCGATGCCGAGAATCTCGCGCACGGTCGCCCCGCCCTCGCGGAACAGCTCGCCGAGGTCGACGCAGTGCGTTCCCTGTCCACGGCTGATCGCGCGGGACGCCAAAACCGTCGAAAGCCCCTGCGAGCAGACGGTCGCGAGCGCGACGCCCAGAACGCCCATGCGCAGCCATCCGGTCAGCAGCAGGTCCAGCACGATATTGACGCCGCAGGCGAGCAGGAGGATGCGAAACGGCGTGCGCGAATCGCCGACGGCGCGCAATATGCCGGCGGCGTTGTTGTAGATGACCGTGAACATCAGCCCCGCGAGATAGACGCGCAGATAGGTGAGCGCCTCCGCGTAATACTCCTCCTGCGTGCCCGCGAGGCGGAGCAGCTGCGGCGTGAACAGAATGCCCAGCAACGACAGACCGACGCCCAGCAGCAGCGAAAACGTGAACGCCACGCGCACCTTGCCGCGCAGCTCTTCCGCGTCTTTTTTGCCGAACGCCCTGGAGATCGAAACGTTCGCGCCCACGGACATGCCGTTGAAGAACATGACGACCATGTTGGAGATCACGCCGCCGACCGTGACCGCGGCGAGCGCGCTTTTCCCGGCGAAATTTCCCACGACGACGGCGTCCACACTGTTGTAGAGATTTTGCAGCAGCTCGCCGAGCACGATCGGCAGGGAGAACGCGACGACGCCGGCGACGATGCTCCCGCGCGTGAAATCGGTTTTATCTTGCAAATGCAGCATGAAAGCCTCCGCGGGCAAAAACCGCCGCGCAAATTGCGCGGCGGTTTGGTTTTGTCAGTTGACGCGGTGCGCGCGGGACCAATCGCCGTTTAGAACGGCGAGCGTGTCCTCAACGACCTGCATACCCGTCTTTTGCAGCGCCTCCTCGGTGTTGCCGCCGAGATGCGGCGTCGCGCTGAAGTTACGCAGCGTCAGCAGCTTGTTGTCGGGGCTGACGGGCTCCTCGACGAAGGTGTCGCAGGCGGCGGCACGGAGTCGGCCCTCGACCAGCGCGTCGTAGAGCGCGTCCTCGTCGATGACCTCGCCGCGCGCGGCGTTGACGAACACCGCGCCGGGCCTGAAGTGCGCCATCGCCTCGCGGCTGACGAGATTGCGCGTGCTTTTGACCAGCGGCACGTTCACGTTGATGAGGTCGCTGCGCTCCAAAAGCTCCTCCACGGTCTCGACCTTCTCGAAGCCGCGCTTTTGGGCGTCCTCGGCGCTGACGAAGGGGTCGTAGCCGAGCACCTTGCAGTGAAAGCCCGTGCCCATGATATAGGCGATGCGCTGGGCGATGTTGCCCATGCCGATCTGGCCGAAGGTCTTGCCGTTCACCTCGTTGCCGAGGAAGTCGGCGGGACCCTTCGTTTGAAACGAGCCCTCGCGGCTCTTGACGTTCGCCTCGTAGAGCCGGCGCTCGAGCATCAGGAACAGGGCGACGGTCAGCTCCGCGACGCTGTCGGCGTTGCTCAGCGGCGTGTTGATGACGGGAATGCTCCGCGCGCTCGCGGCCTCCACGTCGATGGTGTTGACGCCGATCCCGTGCTTGGCGATGACCTTGAGGTTCGCCGCCTTTTCGATGATGTCCGCGGTGATCTTCGTGCCGCGGGCGATAATGGCGTCGATCTCCCCGATGCGGTCCCAGTTGTCCGTTACCTCGGCGTGCTGCTTCAAAAGCTCCACCGCCGGGGGATAGATGTAGTCCTTGAGAAATACCAGCATGACGCGTGCCCTCCTTTTTTCGCGTGCCGTCAGAAGCGGAACAGATTCAGCCCCACGTCCGGGTCAAAGCGGCGGTCGACCTCTCCGTCGATCACCTGCACGACCATTTCGCAGGTCGCGCTGACGACGGCGCGGTTCAGATGTCCGCCGAACACCTCGCCCCTGTCGTTGCCCGCGCTCATGTGCAGGTGCGCGTAGTAGCTGCCGTCCATGGTGCTCACCGTTCCGGTGAGGGAGACGATCTCAAAGGGGCCCTCGAAGCGGTTGGAGTAATACTTCTTCTCCACGGTGTTGAACACGCCGACGGTGAGGTCGTTCACCGCGCCCAGCGCGCTCACGCTCGCGAGCCGGATGCCTTCCTTCTCCGAAACGCGCTGAAGCTGCTCCAGAATTTCCTCGCCCTTGTCCATCCGCACGACGAGGGTGTTGCCAAATCTTTTGTATTCCATGCCTCGACGCTCCGCTTCGCCTCAGAAGTCGAACATGCCCGCGGGCCTGGTGTCCGGCTTTTTCGTGTCGGTGTAGGTCGGCGCGGTGGCGTAGTCGATGTCGTGGATCGGCCAGGTCGGCTCCTTGCCCTCGTAGACCTCCTGCACGCCCATCGCCGCGAAGTAGCTCGCGCGGTGCGCCGCCTCGACGGTGTTGCCGCCGATGTGCGGATAGATGATGACGTTGTCGAGCGTCAGCAGCGGATTGTTGGGATCGACCGGCTCCTGCCGGATGGCGTCGAGGCCCGCGCCCGCGATCACGCCGGCCTTGCAGGCTTCGTAGAGGTCGTCCTCCTTGACGAGACCGCCGCGCGCGGTGTTGATGAGGAACGCCGTCGGCTTCATGGTCTTCAGGCGCGCCATGTCCACCATGTCGTGCGTGACGGGGGTGTTCGGCGCGTGCAGGGAGACGTAGTCGCTCTCACGGAAGATGCGGTCCAGATCGCGCACGACCTCCACGCCGTCGGGGAAGTCCCTGGCGGGCTTGTACGGGTCGTAGCACATGACGTTCATCTCCAGCGCCAGCGCGCGCTTGGCGACGCGGGAGCCGATGTTGCCGCAGCCGACGATGCCGAGCGTCTTGCCGTTGAGCGTGGTCTTGCGGACCTTGAGCTTCGCCTTGTAGTATTCCTGCACCCAGGTCTTGTGCAGCACGGTGACGTTGCGGCTCATCTCGAAGATCAGCAGCAGCGCGGTCTCCGCGACCGAGGTGCTGTTGGCGACGGGGGCGTAGAGCGTCTGCACGCCGTTGTCGTGGCACGCCTTGACGTCGAGCGCGTCGAAGCCCGCGCCGTGGCGCACGATGACCTTCAAATTGGGGTTCGACTCGATGACCTCGCGCGTGATCGGGGTAATGCGCACGATCATCGCGTCCGGCTGATGCTCCTTCATGTCGGCGAGCACGTCCTCGGTCTCGAAGCCGCGGCCCTCGATGATGGTGTGGCCCGCGTCCTCCAGCAGCTTGCGGCCCTCTTCCATGATCTCCTGCGGGAGTAAGATTTTCCAGCCCATTTTATTACATCCTTTCGTATGATTTGTCAGAACAGAAGCGCGTTCACAGGTATCACAGCCATATTTCGCGGCTGTCGCGTCGGTTAGGGAAGCGCTGATTAAATCAACGTGTGCGGATTGGCGAGCAGATTTTTCGTCTTGCAAGCCAAAAAGCCGCAGGAATACTAACGTATTTCAAGGATTTTTGGCGCAGTCAAGACGGAAAAGATGCCGTCAAGACGTGCGCGGGGATTTATTCAGCGCTTCCTTAGAAGAATTCGTCGCGGTAGACCATCTCGCCGGCGCGGACGGTCAGCATGGTGCGCAGCCGCCACTCGCAGGGGCGCTGCTGCCCGTCCGGATTCCCATAGGGACGGTCCCCGAAGGCGATGTCGGACGGCTCCCTGCGGAACACCGCAATGTCCGCGCAGGCGCCCTGTTGCAGCGTGCCGATCTCGCCGAGAAGCCCCATCTGCTCCGCCGGCCTTTTCGTGCAGCAGGCGAGCACGGTCTCAAACGGGATGCCGAGCTGCGTGTACTTTGCGATCTGATTGGTCAGGCTGAACGCGGTCGGACGATAGTTCATGCTGAACATGGTGAGGTCCGTCGCGATGATGTCGGGGTAGAAGCCCGCCCGGATCGCGGGCTCGCTGACCTCGAAGGAGAAGTGCTCGCGCGCGTCGGACGCCTCGAACAGCACGCCGCGGTTCCTCGCCTCGTATGCCTCGCGGCACACAAAGCCCTTTTCGTCGAGCAGGGTTTTGCCCTTGTTCATGTACATATGGGTCATCACGTCGCCGCGGCGCAGGTAGCACAGCAGCTCCGGGATCGTCCCCGGCGGGTTCGTGCAGTGGACCATGACGTTCGTGTCAAGTTTTTCCGCGAGATTCGACATCTCGCGCAGCGGTCGGTAGCCCAACTCGCCGACCACCTCGCGGCTGGTGCGCAGCTTGAGGCCGAGCAGCCACTCGCCGTACGCGTCGAAGCTCGCGCGGAGCGCCGCCTCGTCGTAGTGCGCGGGGTCGACGTCCTCCATTTGCTTCGGCAGCGAGTCGAGGCCCGTGGAGCAGACGTTGAGATATGCCCGGATGCGCAGCTTGCTCTGCCGGAGAAACGGCACATACCGCGCGAAGGTATCGCAGCCCGTGCTGCCCGCGTCCACGGCGGTCGTCACGCCGGAGCGGAAGCAGACCGCCTCCGCGGGCAGGCCGATCTTCGCCAGCGGATAGAGGTGGGCGTGATGGTCGATCAGCCCCGGCGTCACGACGCAGCCGGAGGCGTCGACCGTCTGCCGGGCCTCCGCGTCGGGAAAGCTGCCGATCCCGGCGATTTTGCCGTCCGCGACGGCGACGTCCGCCGTGCCGTCAAAGCCGCCGGCGGGGTCGAGCACCCGCCCGTTTCGGATAATCAACTGATACATAAGAGCTCCTTTACCGGACGGCCCGGGCAAGCGGGGATGACGCTTGACCGGGGCGCTTTTTGGCTGTCAGCCCTCCTCCTCGGAGGTGTCGAATTCCTGCCCGGCGGCCTCGGCGGCCTTCTTCTCGCGCAGGTTCTTGCGCACGGTCAGCGTGCAGAACACAACCGCGGCGATCAGGAACACGAGGCAGATCGGGCGCTGGACGAAGATCAGCCAGCTGCCGTGTCCCGCCTGCAGTGCCTGACGCAGGTTTTCCTCAAACATGCTGCCGAGGATGAAGCCGATGATCAGCGGCGTGCTGGGGATTTTGAACACCTTGAAGAACAATCCCAGCAGCGCGAAGAACAGGACGCACTTGACGTCGAACACGCGGCTGTTGGCGGAGTACGCGCCGACGCAGCACATGACCATGATGATCGGCAGCAGGATGTGCTTGGGGATGTCGAGCAGCTTGGCGAAGATGGGGAGGCCGAGGCGCTCGAAGACCAGCATGAAGATGCTGGACACCAGCAGCGCGAAGTAGATGCCGTAGACATACTGGCCGCTCTTGTCGAAGATCAGCGGTCCGGGGCTGATGCCGTGGACCAGCAGGCCGCCGAGGAACACCGCCGCGACCGTGTTGCCGGGGATGCCCATGCACAGCAGCGGGACCAGCGAGCCGCCGATGACCGCATTGTTCGCCGTCTCGGAGGCGATGACGCCGTCGATGATGCCGGTGCCGAATTTTTCGGGATGCTTGGAGCGGCTTTTCTCCGTCGTATAAGCGATCAGGCCCGCGGTGGAGCCGCCGATGCCCGGCAGAATGCCGATGCCGATTCCGATGACGGAGGAAATGATCGCGTTCGGAATTTGCTGGATGAATTCCTTCATCGAAATGCCGTAGCCCTTGAGATCCCACTTTTTCTTCTCAAAGCTGGCGGCGAGCGTCTTGCGGCCGAAGCCCGCGAGGATGATGTCCGTCACGGCGAACACGCCGATGAGCAGCACCGTGATGTCAAACCCGGAGAGCAGCTGATAGTTGCCGAAGGTGTAGCGGATCTGCGCGTCGATCGGCGCCATGCCGACCATGGAGAGCGCAAGGCCGATCAGGCCGGCGATGAGGCCGTTGAGCATGTCCTTGCCGGAGAGCGCGGCGATGATCGTCAGGGAGAACACGGCGACGCCGAAGTAATCCGCCGCGCCGAAGAGAAGGCAGACCTTCGCCAGCAGCGGGCTGATGAACGCCAGCGCGACGATGCCGATGATAGAACCGATGAACGAGTAAAGGATGCCGACGCCGAGCGCGCGGCCCGCCTCGCCCTTTTCCGCCATCGGGCCGCCGTCAAACACCGTGGAGATGGACGACGGCGTGCCGGGGATCTTGAGCAGGATGGCGGAGATCAGGCCGCCGGAGATGCCGCCCATGTAGAGACCGACGAGCAGCGCGATGCCCTGCGTCGCCTCCATGCTGAACGTCAGCGGGAGGAACAGGACCACCGCCATCGTGGCGCTCAGGCCGGGGACGGAGCCGAAGATGATGCCCAGCACCGTGCCGAACCAGATGAGGGCAAGACACATGGGGTTGAATACGTTTGCCAATGCGGTTGCAACCATGATTTACCCTCCTTTCAGAATCCGAGGATGCCGACGGGAAGCGGCATCTTGATGGCGAATACGAACAGCGCGTCGACCGCGACCGGCAGCGCGACGGCGATGATGGCAAACAGGATCGGGTTGCGATTCTTGTTGTCGCTCAGCAGGATCATCTGTACGAACAGATACAGCGCGCTGGATACGATGAAGCCCACCGGCTCGAAGATCAGCATGTAAACCACCATCAGGGCGATGGTGCCGAAGCCGCCGAGCGCGTCCTGCGTGAATTTGATCTTCTGACTGGCGGCGGGCTTCTTGTTTACAAGCGTCAGGATCAGCTTCGCCGCGGCGACGATGAGGATGCAGATGCCGATGAACGTCGGCACATAGGCGGAGCCCACGTCCTTGGCGACCTTGTGCGGGATATCCTGCGCCAGCACGACCATCATCGCGCCGAACGCCAGCATAATGACGGAGCAGATGATGTCGCGGACTTTGTTGGTCATGTGTTTTTCTCCTCTTTTTAAGATGGGACAAGCCTCTGTCCGCGCCCGCTTTCGGGGTGCGGGCAGAGGCTGTCATTCAGATCGATACGATACTTCTGCTCTGATGCTCTGACTGTTTTCTCAGCTCGCGAGGCCGGCCTTGAGCTCCTCGACCTCGGCGGGGTCCTCCGTGTTCATCGTGGCGGCGTCGCGGAACAGGGGCTGCGCGTAGTAGGTGCCGAGCACCTCGGCGAAGCTGGGATCCTCCTCGACGACCTCACGGCACAGCTCGGCGAGCCTGTCGATGATGGCCTGATCGGTGCCGACCGGGAACTTGATCTCATACTTCTTCGCGCTGACGATGTTGTAGCCCTGCTCCTTGAAGGTCGGGAAGTCGATGCCCTCGACGTGCTCGTTCGCCATGACGCCCAGGCAGATGAGGTCGCCGTTCTCGATGTAATCCTTGACGTTCATGTAGTTCGCCGCGAGGATGTCGACCTGGCCGCCGAGCATGGCGGCGAGACGGTCGCCCGCGCTGGTGCCGACGTCGATGTTGTCGAAGGTGACGCCCGCCTGCTTCTCAAGCTGGGTGCCGACATACTCGGTGGTGGAGCCGAACACGGTGGAGTAGCGGACGACGCCGGGGTTCGCCTTGGCGTCGGCGAGCATATCCTCGAGGTTGTGCCAGCCGCGGCTGTACTGCTTGTACTGGCCGTCCGGAGCGATGGCGACGAGGGAATAGGTCTGGTCGAGCGCGACGGTGCAGCAGTTGGCGAAATCGGTGGTAAAGCTGAAGTCCACGGTGCCGGTGGCTTCCTGCACGAGGGAGGAGCCGGTGTGGGTGAACAGCAGGGTCTTGCCGTCGGCGGGCTTGTTGCGGACGTCCTGCGCCGCGACGATGCCGGAGCCGCCGGTCAGGTTGGTGATGACGAAGGTGCCGCCGGTCTTCTTCTGGATGCGGTCAAACAACTGACGGCAGTAGGTGTCGGTGTCGCCGCCGGCGCTGTAGGGGAGGGTGACGGTGATGGTGTTCTTGCCGGGCCATTCGCCGCCGGAGGCCGAGCCGCCGGAGGTGGTGCCGGAGGTGGTGCCGGAGGTGGTGCCGGAGCCGCCGCAGCCGGTCAGGACGGCGCAGGACATTACGAGCGCGAGAACGAGTGCAAGATAACGTTTCATGTTTTTTCTCCTTTTCCTGTTCGTTGTGTGTTTCTGCTTCCTTGTGTGCCTATCGTAGCAAACTTCACTCCACAAGTTAAACAGTAAGTTTTTGTCAACTTCACAAAAAATACTTGTGAAGCAAAACGCTTCAATCAATTCCGTTCATAAGCGGAAAAGAAGCAAGCCCCCGTCCGGTTTTCACCGGAACGGGGGCTGCAATTCGATCGCCGGTTCATTGCGCGGTGCGCGCGAGACGCGCGACCGGCGTGTGCTCCACGGCGGCGCAGTAGCCGCTGAGCAGCTCGCGGAAATACTTGGCATAGTGCGTCAGATAGCGCTGCCGGTGGCGCAGCAGGGAGATGTGCAGGAACATCGGCTCCCCTCCGCGCAGCAGCGGAAAGATGTTCATATTGTCGGGAATCTCGCTCTGCCGGTGGGTCAGGTTGACGTGCGAGGAGAAGAACGCCGCGCTGCCCTGAAAGCCGACGGTCGTACAGATATAACTGTAGGACGAGGTCATGCGCGTCCTCGGAGAGACGCCGCTTTCCTCAAAGCACTCGTGGATGCGTTCTCCCATGTAGTTCGAGAGGACGCAGAAGGGCAGGCGCGCGAAATCCGCGAGGTTCGCGCCCGTCAGGGAGCGCGCCTTGATCTCCTCCGCCTCGTCGCCGCAGTATTTTTTCAGCAGCGGATCGGAGACGCAGAGGAAGATCTGATCCTCCATCAGGTCGTCCTGCACCAGCTCGGGATCGGTCTTTTCCGAGATCACGATCGCCATGTCCAGCTCGCCGCTGAGCACCATCGCCTCCAGCTTCTGCGAGATGATGCTCGTCAGGCGCAGCTCCACGTTGGGGTAGCGCTCGATGAAGGCGGGCAGGATGGCGGCGAGCGTGTTCATGCGCATGCTGCTCGCGCCGAAGCGGATCACGCCGCGCTCGCTGTGCTCGATGTCCGAGAGGATGTCGGTCAGGTTCGTCTGCTCCTTGAGCACCGTTTCGGCAAAGGCGAGCACGAACTCACCCGCGTAGGTCAGCGAGACGCTCGGCTTGCGGTTCAGAAGCTGCGCGCCGAAATCGCGCTCCAGCCGCAGGATGTGGTTGCTGAGCGTCTGCTGCGTGATGTGCATACGGTTCGCCGTCTCCGTGATGTGGAGGTCCTTGGCCACCTCCGAAAAGTAATACAGACTGATGATCTCCATAGCGCCGCCTCCCAACGATCTGTTCACAAAGATTCTTTGTCAGGTTACCAAAAATTAACTGTTTGCCTTTTGGATGGTTTTATACTATACTGAACCCGAACAAAAAGCAAGGGGCTTGTGAAAGCGCGTATGCGCCGGACAGCCGACGAAAGAGAACGGATTTTAATTTTATAAAGGAGGAACTGAAAATGGAAACGACCTACGGCAAGAGGATCTACACGAAGGTCAACCGCCCCGACCGCACGCTGGTCGAAGCGTTCAAGGGCATCCCCAGCAGCAACATCGCGGACATGATGAACCGCATGTATAACATGTACGGCGACCTTCGCTGCTATACGAAGGACGCGTCGATGGTCGGCACCGCGATCACGGTCCACTGCTCCGAGGGCGACAACGCCCTGCTGCACCGCGCGATGGACATGGCGGAGCCGGGCGACGTGATCGTGCTCAACGGCGGCGGCTGCATGAGCCGGGCGCTGTGCGGCGAGATGATGTACAACTACGCAAAGTCGAAGGGCATCGCCGGCTTCGTGCTCGACGGCTGCATCCGCGACGCGGACGCGCTGGACGCGCTCGGCTTCCCCGTCTACGCCAGGGGCGTCACGCCGCAGGGCCCGTGGAAGATCGGCTCCGGCGAGATCAACGTGCCCATCGCCTGCTGCGGCCAGGTCGTGTTCCCCGGCGATATCATCGTCGGCGATCCGGACGGCGTGGTCGTCATCCGTCCCGCGTTCGCGAAGGAGGCGCTGGAGGCCGTGAAGGGCAAGTATGAGGGCGAGCAGAAGACGCTGGCGAACTACGCCGCCGGTAAGGCGCCCGACCGCACGAAGCACATCGCGCTCTATGAGGAGACGGTGACGAAGAACGGCTGCCTGACCTTCGACGAGGCGTGGCAGTAAGGCTTGCCGCGCGAGGGCGGGAAAGCACATCATAAGATTCCGGGGATGGGAAAAACGCGAGTTTTTCCCATCCCCCTTTCTTGCAATGCCCGGGTGATTGTGCTACAATTAAAAACGGAGACAGGGGGGCGTTATGATGAAAAGCGGGCGTCACAAGAACAGGCTCGTACCGCTGCTGGCGGCGCTGCAACTCCGACGGCTGGAAAACCGCGGACTATTCGTTGGTCTTCGGCTCGCGCGGCGGCGGGATCTATGTCTCCGCGACGGAGATCGGCGTGCGCCCCGCCTTGTATGTGAGCTGGTAACGCGCGCCGGCGGCGGGGACGGACGGCATAATAAAGATGGATCGGGGGAAAATGACCATGCGGATTCAGGAGGGTTACATGCCCTATCTGGGCTACCGGACCTATTACCGGATCGCGGGCGAGTCGCGCGGCGACAAGGCGCCGCTGCTGCTGCTCCACGGCGGGCCGGGCTCGACGCACAACTATTTCGAGGTGCTCGACCGGCTGGCGGACGAGGGGCGCGCCGTGATCTCCTACGATCAGCTCGGCTGTGGAAACTCCTTCGTGGAGGGGCGTCCCGAGCTGTGGACCGCGCGGACGTGGCTGGACGAGCTGGCGGCGCTGCGGGAGCATCTCGGCCTCGCGCGCGTGCATCTGCTGGGCCAGTCGTGGGGCGGCATGATGATCATCGCCTACCTCTGCGACGACGCTCCGCAGGGCGTCGCCTCGGCGATCATCTCCAGCGGGCATCCGTCCTCGAGCCTGTGGGCGAGCGAGCAGCACCGCCTGATCCGCCGGATGCCGGAGGCGGACCGCGCCGCCATTGCGCGCGCCGAGGAGACGGGCGATTTCTCCGACCCCGCCTATCTCGCCGCGAACGATCGCTTCATGGAGCTCAACTGCTGCCCCAAGAGCTACGGCGGCGACGCGCCGGAGTGCCTGCGCCGTGAAAAAAAGCACGGCGACGAGGCGTATCTGTACGGCTGGGGCCCGAACGAGTACGTGCCCAGCGGTTCGCTCAGGGATTTTGAGTACGTCGGCCGGCTCAGCGAGATCGACACGCCGACGCTGATCGTCAGCGGGACGGACGACCTTTGCACGCCGCTGGTCGCCAAGACGATGGCGGACGGAATCCCCGGCGCGCGGTGGGAGCTGTTCCAGGGCTGCCGGCACATGTGCTTCGTCGAGGACAACGAGCGCTATTGCACCATGCTTTCCGCGTGGCTCGCGGCGCACGACTGAAGCGTGTTTTCCGACGGAAACGGGCTGCCCGTCCGGGCGGCCCGTTTTTTGGGTTTTTCCTTGACTATTCGGAGCATAAGTCGGATAATCAACACAGACGGAAGCGGGTGTGACCGCGGATCGGAGGCTGATGGGAATGAAGCATAAGAAACCGATTGCTGCCGGAGTCGCCGTGCTGGCAGCTTTTGCCGTTGCGAAAACCGCGGTCCTGCTTGCGGATGCGCGCGCCGGCGAAACGCGGGAGGACCGTGCGCAGGTGCGCGGCCCGGCGGCGGAACGACGGGAAAACGCCTATGAAAGATATGGAAAGCCCGTGCTGGATTCCACTCTTTCCTTTTTGGGCCTGCTGGCGTTATCCCCCGTTTGCGCGCTGGCTTCCGGTTTGATCTGGCTGGACGATCCCGGCCCGGTCGTCTTTACGCAGCGGCGAATCGGAAAGGACGGAAGGGAATTCCTGCTGCATAAATTCCGCTCCATGAGGATGGACACGCCGCACGATGTGCCGACGCATCTGCTGGACGATCCGGACCGGTATATCACGAGGGTGGGCCGCCTGATCCGCCGGACCAGCATCGACGAGCTGCCGCAGATATGGGATATCTTTTCCGGCAGGATGAGCATCGTCGGTCCCCGGCCCGCGCTGTGGAACCAGGACGACCTGATCGCGGAGCGGGAGAAGTACGGCGCGAACGACGTAAAGCCCGGGCTGACGGGCTGGGCGCAGATCAACGGGCGCGACGAGCTGAGCATCGCGGAAAAGGCGCGGCGCGACGGGGAATATGCGGCGGCGCTGAAGGCTGACAGCCGGACGGCGTTCAAAATGGACGTGCGCTGCTTTTTCGGCACGTTTCTCAAGGTCCTGCGGCACGAGGGCGTCCGGGAGGGCGCCGATCAGGGATCGCCGGATACGGAAGGACCGGAGGGAAAGGCCGGATCGACATGAAAAGAGTCCTGATAACCGGAAAGACGGGCTATATTGCCGTGTCGCTGTACAACTGTCTGAAGGGGTTCCCGGAGGAATATGCCGTTGAAACAATCACCCTGCGCGGGGAGTCGTGGAGGGCGGAGGATTTTTCGGGGTATGACGCCGTCGTGCATTGCGCGGGGCTTGCCCACAGCAGGGAAACGGTCGAAAACGCGCATCTTTACTATGAGATCAACCGCGATCTCACGGTGGCCGTCGCAAAGAAGGCAAAGGCGGACGGGGTAAGGCAGTTTGTCTTTTTGAGCAGCCTGAGCGTCTACGGAATGGACGAGGGCGTCATCACGCCGGAAACGGCGCCGCAGCCCAAAAGCGCCTACGGAAAATCGAAGCTGGAGGCGGAGCGCGCCCTGCGGGCGATGGAGTCGGAGGAATTCCGCGTAGCGATCCTGCGCCCGCCGATGGTTTACGGAAGCGGCTGCAAGGGGAACTATCAGATGTTGGCCAAGCTGGCGCGGAGGCTGCCGGCGATACCGAGTTATGTAAACCAAAGGAGCGCGGTTTCGATCGCGCGGCTGTGCGAATGCATCCGAACGGTGATCGACGACTGCGCGGGCGGCATCTTTGTCCCGCAGGATACCGCGTATTTATGCACCTGCGCGGAGATACGGAGGCTTGCCGCGGAGAACGGAAGGCGTCCTCCGGTGACGGGGCTGCTGAATTTCGGACCGGCCTTGCTGCGGCGCTTCACGGCAAAGGGGCGCAAGGCGTTCGGAAATCTGACGTATAATGAAGGCATGATGAAAAGAGCGCTGATCGCGGCGTCGGTTGCGTCGCATGTGGAACAGTTTTGCATGAACGACGCGGCATTGCTGCGCGAGAGGGGCTTTCAGGTGGAGCTTGCCTGCAACTACGAGTCGGGCAGCGCCTCCAGCCGGGAAAAGGTGAATGCCTTTCTGGAGCGGCTGGACGCCGAGGGATACGGACATACACAGATCGACTTTGACCGCGGCGCGTCGCATTTCGGGAACCATTTGCGCGCGTACAAACAGCTGAGGCGCCTGATCGAACAGCGGAATTACGACCTGATCCACTGCCACAGCCCGATCGGCGGAGCTATCTGCCGCGCGGCGGCGCGGGGCGCGCGAAAGCACGGGACCAGGGTGTTGTATACGGCGCACGGATTCCATTTTTTCACGGGAGCGCCCGTAAAGAACTGGCTGCTGTACTACCCGGTGGAGAAGCTGTGCGCGCGTTGGACGGACGTGCTCATTACGATCAACCGCGAGGACTATGAGCGGGCAAAGAAAAAAATGCCCGCGAGGCGCGTGGAGTATATCCCCGGCGTGGGCATTGATCTGACAAGGTTTCGGCCGGGGCGCTTTTCGGCGGAGGAGCTCGGGGAGACGCGCGCAAGCCTCGGCGTCGCGGAAGGCGAAAAGCTTCTGCTGTCGGTGGGCGAGCTGAACCGGAACAAGGATCACGAGACGGTGATCCGGGCACTGGCGGAGCTGGACGACCCGCGGGTGAAATATGTTGTGTGCGGCTGCGGCGCGCTCGAAAATGAGCTGCGGCTGCTGATCCGCCGGCTGGGGCTGGAGGACCGGGTCTCCCTGCTGGGCTATCGGACCGACGTGGACAGGCTGTACGCATCCGCGGATCTGTTCGTCTTTCCGTCACACCGGGAGGGCCTGCCGGTCGCGCTGATGGAGGCGCTGGCGTCGGGCCTGCCGGCGGTATGCACGAGGATACGCGGCAATGTGGAGCTGACGGAGGCGCGCGCGTGGTTTCCGGTCGGGGACGTATCCGCCTGCGCGGAGAAGATACGGGAGTATCTGTCCGGCGACAACGGCGAAGAGGTCGAACGGAACCTGGAACGGCTTCGGGCGTTTGACGCGGACGTCGTAAGAGAGCGCATGAAGCAGATCTACGAGGCGTGCACGCGGGAGGGAGAAAAGCCTTGAACGGCGGCTTCCGCGGCGGCGAAAACACACTTTTTATACTACTTTCAAATTAAAAGATTTAATTTGAAAGGCGCGTGCTGCGCACGCTGGTTTTGCGCCAAAGGCGCAAAACACGTCTCATGCGAAATTTAACGCCGCTGCGCGGCTATAAAACGATTTTCAATCGTTTTAATAAATTTCAGTATTACCTGAAAGATCCGGCGCGGAGAGATTCTCTCCGCGCCGGATCTTTCAGGTGTCTTTTTTGCTTGCTTAGTTGGTGAACGCGTCGATGAGCTCCTTGGTCAGAGCCGGCTCGAACTCGGTGTAGCAAGCCTGGGCAGCCTGCTTGAACTCAGCGGCGGCCTCGGGGGTGAGCTCGGTGACGGTCACGCCGGCGGCCTTCCACTTCTCAAGGACCTCCTGGTCGCCCTGACGCTCGAGCTGACGCTGCTGCTGCGCGGCCTTCGCACCGGCCTCGTCCACGATCTTCTGCAGCTCGGGGCTGAGGGAGTTGTACAGGTCGCCGTTCATCGTGAAGAAGATGCAGTCATACACGCCGGTCCAGTAGGTGACGTACTTGTTGACGTCGGAGATGGAGCCGCCGTCCGCCGTGGGCAGGGGGTTCTCCTGGCCGTCATAGGTGCCGGTCTGCAGGCCGGTGTAAACCTCGGACCAGTTGGCGGTGGTGACGCTGGCGCCCCACAGGTCATACTCGCGCTTGAGCAGGTCGGAGCCCGCGACGCGGATCTTCAGGCCCTGCATGTCGCTCATCTTCTCGATGGGGTGCTTGTTGTTGGTGGGATGACGGAAGCCGTTCTCCGCGATGCCGAGGAGGTGCAGGCCCATGTCCTCAACGACCTTGCCGACAGCCTTGCCGGCGTCGCCGTCGAGCTTGGCGTCGACGTCGTCAAAGGAGTCGAACAGGAAGGGGAGGGAGACGACGTTGAGGCGCTTGTCGAAGCTGGAATAGATGATGTTGGAGTGCGCGGAGAGCTCGATGGTGCCGTCGATGACGCCCTGGATGCCCTCGGTCTGGTTGCCGGAGGTCAGCTGGTCCGCCGCGTAGACCTCGACGGTGACGGCGCCGCCGGTGGCGTCGCTGACCATCTTGCCGAACTGACGGCCCATGTCGGCCCAGCAGGTGTTGTCGGTCGCGGAGCAGGCGAACTTCCATGTCTGCTTCTCAAAGGTGGTGCCGGCGGGCGCGGGGGTCGTGGTGCTGTCGCCGCCGCCGGCGGGGGGAGTGGTGGTGGTGCCGCCGCCGTCGGCGGGGGGAGTGGTGGTGGTCGTGCCGCCGCCGCCGCACGCGACGAGGCTGAGCGCCATGACCAGCGCAAGAGCAAGAGCAAGAATCTTTTTCATGGGTTTTCCTCCTTCATAAATAATGAATACTTGCTTCTTTATCTGATGCCGCTCGCGCGGCAGGAGATCGGAATTACCTGATGAACACCGTGGAGAACCAGGGGATGTAGGTCACGAGCAGCAGCGCGACCACGCACGCGACGATCATCGGCCAAACCGCCTTGGAGATGGACTCGATCGTAACCTTCGTCTGATCCTTCAGCCCCTCCAGCTTGGCGGCGAGGCCGATGGCGACGAACAGGTTGACGCCGACGGGCGGGGTGACCTGTCCGATCGCGAGGTTCACCGTCGCGATCACGCCGAAGTGGATCAGGTTGATGCCGAGCTGCTCGGCAACGGGGTACATGATGGGGATGAAGATGTACATGGCGGAGTTCGCGTCCACGAAGCAGCCGGCGATCAGGAAGATGATGTTCACGATGATCAGGAACACGATCTTGTTGCCGGAGACCTGCAGCAGCAGCGCCTGCGCCGCCTTGGAGATGCCGTGCACGGTGCACACATAGCTGAACAGGGACGCCGCGCCGATGATGAGCATGATCGAGCCGGTGGTCTTGCAGGAGTCGACCAGAATGTCGTACATATCCTTGAGCTTGACCTCGCGGTAGATGAAGAAGCCGACGATCAGGCCGTATACGACGGAGACGGCAGCCGCCTCGGTCGGGGTGAAGAAGCCGGAGTAAATGCCGCCGAGGATGATGACGGGCATCAGGAAGCCCCAGAACGCGCTCTTGAAGCTCTTCCAGCGCTGCGCGGCAGAGGCCTTCTCGCGCGAAGCCTTCAGGCCCTTGCGGTTCGCCTCCATCAGGATGACCGCGACCAGCACGCCGCCCATCAGGATACCGGGCAGGATGCCGCCCATGAACATGTTGCCGACGCTCGCCTTATCGCCGACGATCGACGAGTAAACGACGAAGGCGATGGAGGGCGGAATGACGATCGCGATGGACGACGCCGTCGCCATCATGGCGCTGGCGAACGGGGCGGAGAAGCCGCCGCGGTTGATCATGGCGGGGATCAGGATGATGCCCAGCGCCGCCACCGTCGCGGGGCCGGAGCCGGAGATCGCGCCGAAGAAGCACGCCACGACGACGCAGACGATAGCAATGCCGCCCTTGCGGTGGCCGATGCAGTCGTCGATGAACTCGACCAGACGCGTGGAGATGCCCGCCTTCGCCATGATGTTGCCGGAGAGGACGAAGAACGGAATCGCCAGCAGCAGGAACTTCGCCATGCCGTTGTAGAGGTTGGTCGGGACGATGTTGGCGAACTTGTCGCCCGCCTGCACCATCGCCAGCACGGAGGAGAGGCCCAGGCTGACCGCGATGGGGATGTTCAGGAACAGCAGGATGAAGAATACGCCGAACAGCAGCAGCGTTGTCATGCCTTTTCCGCCTCCTTATCCTCTTTCTTGGAAAACGCGTCCACGCAGAACTCGACGGTGTGCAGGATCAGGAACACCGCGCCGACCGGCAGGAAGACCGTGAACATCCACTCGGGGATGCGCAGGATCGGCGTGGACTTGCCGTTGCCGAACTGCGTGACGACCTTTTTCCAGCCGGTGTCGAGCAGCAGCACCCAGAACAGGGTGTTCGCGGCGGTGATGATGACGGTGAAAACCTTTTTGCCGCCCTCCTTCAGGCGGTCGTAGACCAGCGACAGGCTGATCAGGCTGCCCTCTCTGGCGCAGAGCGCGCAGCCGAGCATAATGAGAAGCACGAACAGGTTGATAACGACCTCTTCCGTCCACGCAAGGGAGATCTTGAAGCTCGGGATCCAGTCGCCGAGCTTGCGGAACAGAACGTTGAGGAACGTCAGCAGCGTGACCACGACCAGATCGGCGCTGATGAGAATTTTCTCGAACTCAGCGACGCCGGACATGATCTTTTTAAACGCCTTCATGGAATCATTCCTTTCCCAATGTACTGCGCGCATACGGCCGACGGGTCCGCCGCCGCAGCAGCAAGATTATAGCACAATGCGACGCAAATGCAAGAGTTTTGCGTGCGTCCTTTATTCGTCTTTAACATAACGTTCAGCGCGGCGCGCCGTTTTTCCGCCCGCGGAGCGCGGCATAGAGCGCCGGAAGCCCCGCGGAGAGCAGGACCAGCGCGGCGATTGCCGGATACGACGGGGCGAGCGCCGCGTCGTAGAGGATCAGCGCGCCGCCCGTCAGGCAGCTCAGGGCCGCAAAGCGGTGGACGGAGCGCCAGGAGGCGGGGTCGTCCGTTCCGGGCAGCCCTCCCAGCGAGAAGCGCGCGCCGCGCGGGCAGTCCAGAAAATGCCCGCCCGCGAGCATGAGCGCCAGCCCCGCGAGCCACAGCGGCAGCAGCGTTCCGGTCAGCTCCGGCCGCGCCGCGCCGCCCGGGATCGCCCAAGCGCACAGCGGCAGCTCGACCAGCGGGAAGCCCCAGCGTCCCATCAGGCGCATGTGGCGCGGCGGAACCTTTTCCAGCCGCTGAAACCGGCGCAGCTGTAAATGGTTGATGACGTCGAGCGCCAGAAAGATGCCCGGCAGCAGGAACACGAGCCCCCAGCGCGGCAGCGGGTCGTCCTGCCCGCTCAGGCCCACAAGTCCCGTCTGCACGACGGGCGGGATGTCCTGCCAGAGCCGGAGCCCCAGCGCCGTGGGCGCGAGGCACGCGAGCGCGGTATAGACCAGCAGAAGCGTTCCCTTCTCCGCGCTGACATGGCGGCCGAGGATCTCGGCGCTTTTCCTTTCCAGCTCGCGCTGCTCGCCTGACTGCTGTTTTCCCATGTCCCTTCCTTTTGCCCGGGGAGGCGTTTGCGCGCCTCCCCGGACGGTTTCTGATTACTTGTTGGAGGTGTGGATGGCACGCTTTTCCGCCTGCAGGGCGGCCTCGCGCATCGCCTCGGTGACGGTCGGGTGCGAGTGGATGGTGGCGATGATCTCGTCGAGCGTCATCTCCTCGCCGATCGCGAGCGCGCCCTCGGCAATGAGGTCGGTCGCGCGCGGCCCGATGATGTGCATACCGAGAATCTCGCCGTACTCCTTGCCGGCGATGATCTTGACGACGCCCTCGCCGCCGTTGAGGATCAGCGCCTTGCCGTTGGCGGCCATCGGGAACTTGCCGACCTTGTAGTCGAGCCCCTGCGCCTTGCACTGCTCCTCGGTCAGACCGACGGACGCGGCCTCGGGCTCGATGTACACGCAGGTCGGGTTGGTCTTCTGGTCATAGTGCGCCTCAATGCCCATGATGTTCTCGGCGGCGACCTCGCCCATCGCGGAGGCGGTGTGCGCGAGCTGGGCGTAACCCAGCACGCAGTCGCCGATGGCGTACACGCCGGGAACCGAGGTCTCCATCTTGTCGTTGACCTTGATGCGGCCGCGGTCGTTGTCCAGCTTGCCGGCGTCGAGGTCGAGCATCGCGGTGTTGGCGCGGCGGCCGACGGCGACGAGCACCTTCTCCGCCTCGAAGCTGACCTCCTTGCCCTCCTTGTCCTTGCAGACGACCTTCGCGCCCACGGGGGAGGCCTCGACGCGCTGCACCGGGCACTCGAGATGGAAGTCCATGCCCATCTTCTTCATGTGGGCGACGCCGATCTTGGTCAGGTCGCCGTCGAGCATCGGCAGCATGTGGTCCAGCGCCTCGACGACCGTGATCTTCGTGCCGAACGCGGCGTACGCGCAGGCGAGCTCCAGGCCGATGACGCCCGCGCCGATGACCAGCAGGGACTTCGGCAGCTTTTCGAGGCTCAGCGCGCCGGTGGAGTCGATGCAGTTCGGGTTCTCCTTGAGGCCGGGGATGGGCGGAACGGCGTTGATCGAGCCGGTGGCGACGATGATCGCGTCCGCGGTCATCTCCTCGGTGGTGCCGTCCGCCTTCTTGACGGAGAGCTTGCCCGGGGCGACGAACTTCGCCTCGCCGTCGACCTTCGTGACCTTGTTCATCTTGAACAGGCCGGCGATGCCGCTCGTGAGCTTCTTGCTGATCTCATTCTTATGCTTGATGACCTGCGGGAAGTCGACCTCCACGCCGGAGACCTTCACGCCGATGTCGGGACCCTGCTCCTTGATGTCGTTGACCAGCTCCGCGCTGTGCAGCAGGCACTTGGTCGGGATGCAGCCGATGTTCAGGCAGGTGCCGCCGAGGTGCTCGCGCTCGATCACCGTGACCTTCGCGCCGAGCTGCGCCGCGCGGATCGCCGCGACATAGCCGCCGGGGCCGCCGCCGATGACGATGATCTTCTTGTCGCCGGCGGGCTTCGCGGGCGCAGCCGGAGCGGCGGGGGCGAACGGGACGGCGGGAGCCGCCGCGCCCGCGGCGCCGGGGACCGCCTCGCCGGGCTTGCCGATCCACGCCAGCGTGCCCTTGACGGGGACGTCGTCCCCCTCCTGCGCCACGATCTTCAGCAGCGTGCCGTCGACCTCGCTGACGACCTCGTTGGTGAGCTTGTCGGTGGTGATCTCAAGGATGACCTCGCCGGTCTTGACCGCGTCGCCTTCCTTTTTGATCCATTTGGAGACGGTGCCCTCCTCCATGGTGAGGCCCAGCTGGGGCATTTTCAGTTCGTATGCCATGACGCCGTCCCTCCTCAGACCAAGATGCTCATCGGGGTCTGCAGCAGGTCGCGCAGATCCATCTCGAACTTCGCTACGACCGCGCCGTCGAGCAGACGGTGGTCGAGCGTGCAGCTCAGACGCATGACCTTGCGTACCACGACCTCGCCGTCCTTGAGCGCCAGCTCGTCCTCGATCGCGCACACGCCGAGGATCGCCGCGTCGGGCTGGTTGATGATCGGGGTGAAGGTCTCGATGCCGAACATGCCGAGGTTGGAGACCGTGAACGTCGAGCCCTTGTACTCGTCCGCGCCGAGCTTGTTCTCCTTCGCGCGGGTGGCAAGGTCCTTCGCCGCGTCGGAGATGGCGTCGAGGCTCATCTTGTCCGCGTCGCGGATGACGGGGACGATCAGGCCCGCGTCGAGCGCGACCGCCATGCCGAGGTTGACGTGCGCGCGCTGGATGATCTGATTGCCGTCCCAGCTGACGAGCATCTCGGGATGCGCGCGCAGGCACTTCGCCGTCGCCTTGAGGATCAGATCATTGACGGAATACTTCTTGCCCGTGGTCTCGAGCAGCATCTTGCGGAACGCCATCAGCTCGGTGACGTCGACCTTGATGTTCTGCGTGACGGGCGGGATCTCGGTGTGGGAGGCGAGCATGCGCTCGGCGACGACCTTGCGCATCCCGACCAGCTTGACGACCGTGTCGCCCTCCTGCAGATTGCCGCTCTCGGGCTTGGGCGCGGGTTTTGCGGCGGGCACGGGCGCGGCGGCGGGAGCCGGAGCCGCGGTGCCGGCGGCGGCAGCCGCCTCAATGTCGCGGGCGACGATGCGTCCGCTGGGGCCGGTGCCGGTCACGCGGGACGCGTCCACGCCGAGCTTTGCGGCGAGCTTGCGCGCGAGCGGGGAGATGCGCAGGCGCGCGCCGTTCGCGGCGGCGGGAGTCGGAGCCGCGGCGGGAGCTGCGGCAGCGGGCGCTGCGGCGGCGGGAGCGGCTGCCGGTGCGGCGGCGCCGCCGCCGACGGCCTCGCCGGGTTCGCCGATGTAGCACAGCAGGCCCTTGACGGGGATGTCCTCGCCCTCCTGCGCCACGATCTTCAAAAGCGTGCCGTCAAACTCGCTGACAACCTCGTTGGTGAGCTTGTCGGTGGTGATCTCGAGGATCACGTCGCCGGCCTTGACCGCGTCGCCCTCGTGCTTGATCCAGGACGAGACGGTGCCTTCCTCCATAGTCAGGCCCAGCTGGGGCATCAAAACTTCATGTGCCATTTTCTACGCCCCTCCTCTCACTTGTTCAGAACGCGCTTGACGGCCTTGACGATGTCCGCCGGGTGCGGGAAGTTCTGGTCCTCGAGCACCGGGGAGAACGGGGAGACGATGTTCAGGCCGCACACGCGCTCCACGGGCGCGTCGAGCTCGTCGAACAGCTCCTCGCCGATCTCCGCAGAGAGCTCGCCGGCATAGCTGCCGCGCTTGACCTCCTCGGAGACGATGATGACGTTGTGGGTCTTGGAGACGGACTTGCGGATCGCCTCCCAGTCGACCGGGACGAGCGTGCGCAGGTCGAGGACCTCCACGTCGATGCCCTCCTGCGCCAGCGTCTCGGCGGCCTCCATCGCGAAGTTGACCTCGCGGCTCCAGGAGATGATGGTCAGGTCCTTGCCCTCGCGGCGGACCTTCGCCTCGCCGATCGGGGTGATGTACTCGCCGTCGGGGATTTCCTCCTTGCGGGCGTAGAGCAGCTTATGCTCCATGACCACAACGGGATCGGGATCGCGCAGCGCCGCCTTGATGAGGCCCTTGGCGTCCTCGGCGGTGCAGGGGGCGACGACCTTCAGGCCGGGGAAGTGGCACACCATGCCCTCGAGGGACTGGGAGTGCTGACCGGCGTTGCGGCGTCCGGAGCCCATCGGCATACGGAGCACCAGCGGGATCGAGCACTGGCCGCCGGACATGTACTTGAGCTTCGCCGCCTGGTTGAACAGGGGGTCGGCGCACTCGGTGACAAAGTCGTCGTACATCAGCTCGACGCAGGGGTGCATGCCGCGCATCGCGGCGCCGACCGCCATGCCCATGAAGCCCTCCTCGGAGATCGGGGTGTCGATCACGCGGTTGGGGCCGAACTCATCCAGAAAGCCGGTGGTGATGGCAAACACGTTGCCCATGACCGCCATATCCTCGCCCATGATGAACATCTTGTCGTCACGGACCATTTCCTCGTGCAGGCCCTCACGAATGGCCTTGCTGACACTGATCTTCTTGCTCATCTTGCCACACACCTTTCGTTATCAGCCGTATACATATCCTCGGTGACCTCGCTGGGATCGGGGTACGGGGACTCGTCCGCGAACTTCACGGCGGCGTCCATCTCTTCCTTCGCCTCCGCCTTGATCTTCTCAAGCTCATCGTCCTTGACGCCGAGCGCCTTGAGCCTCTTGGCCATCTTCTCGATCGCGTCGTTCTTGAGCGCGTTTTCCATGTACTCCGCGGGGCGGTACACGGCGGGATCGCCGCAGTAGTGGCCCTGATAGCGGTAGACCTTCGCCTCGACGACGAACGGGCCCTTGCCGGAGCGCGCGTGCTCAAGCGCCTTGGTCATGGTTTCGTACACCGCCACGGGGTCGGTGCCGTCCACAACGGCGTAATCGACGTTGTACGCCGCCGCGCGGGTCGCGAGGTCGGGCGTGTTGGTCACGCGGTGGATCTCGGTGGAGACGCCGTAGCAGTTGTTCTCGATGAACCAGACCATCGGCAGCTTCCACGTCGCCGCCATGTTCAGCGACTCATGGAACGAGCCCTCGTTCGTGGAGCCGTCGCCGAAGCAGCCGATCGTGACGCTGTTGTCGCCCATGATCTTGCTCGCCAGCGCGCTGCCCGCGCTGATGCACTGACCGGCGCCGACGATGCCGTTCGCGCCGAGGTGGTTCATCTTCGCCATGTCGGCGATGTGCATCGAGCCGCCCTTACCCTTGCAGTAGCCGGTCTTCTTGCCGAACAGCTCCGCCATGCAGAGCTTGGGGTCGCCGCCGCGCGCGATGGCGTGGCCGTGGCCGCGGTGCGTGCTGGTGAAGAAGTCCTGCGGCTGCATCGCCGCGAACGCGCCGGCCGCCGCCGCCTCCTGACCGATGCTCAGGTGGATGTTGCCCGCGAGCATACCCTTCGTGAAGCACTCCGCAGCATGCTCCTCAAACGAGCGGATGCGTACCATCGTGCGGTACAGACCCAGCAGGAACTCCTTGGAGTATTCCTCTTTCTTTGCCTTTGCCAATGTTTTCACGCCTTTCTCATAATATTGATCTTCGTTCTGTGACAGGATCATATATAAAGACGTCATTCCTGGCGCTTTATAACCTTGTGACGCGGCTCACTCCTGACGCGGGGCGAACAGGGGGACCTCCAGCTCGTCGTCGAACTTGCGGCCCATGACCATGCCCTCGATCTCCGCGATCACGACGTCCACGGTCAGCAGCACCTTCGTGCCCTCGACCAGGTGTCCGCCGTGCCCGCCGCCGTGGCGGTCGCTGAGCGAGACGTGGACGTGGAGGTTGGTGTTGCCCTCGTCGTCGTGGCAGATGATGCCGGACGCGCTCAAAAGCTCGATGGGCCCGGTGAGGTGCAGCACCTCGCCGTAGCCGTAGCCCGCCTTGGTCGGCAGCTCGACCGGGTTGCAGTAGCACACGCCGTCCAGCGAGCCGATCGCGCTGAGGATCACGCCGTTGTTGATGTGCGCGCGCCGGCACGCCTCGGTCAGTCCCAGCAGCACGTCGGTGCCCGGCGTCAGGCGCAGGGGAACGACGCGGGAAATGCGGCCCTCCGCCATCCGAATATCAAAGTCCGCCATAGTGATTCCTCCTTTGAAATGCTAAATATATAAAATGTGTAAGGTCGGTCAGAGCGTCAGCCGCTCGAAGGGCTCCGAGAGCAGGAACGCGGGCGGACGGCCCTTTCCCCAGCGCTCGTACGCGTGGGCGAGGCGGCCCCGCATCCCGTTTACGTCGTCGTCGCGGAAGGGGATGTGGTACACGCAGACGGTTTCGGCGTCCAGCGTGCCTCGGAAGAAGCGCCCGGTCCGCAGCGCGGAGAAGAACAGCGGGTTGACGAATACGCTGCGCAGATGCGTATCGCCGAGGCAGGCGAAGTCCTCGTGGACGTAATCGGCGTCGGCGGTGATGAGCACGCGCTTTTCGCCGAAGGTCAGCAGATAGCAGAAGTGCCTGACATGCTCGAACGCCGCGTCCAGATGCTTCGTGCGGAAGGAACGCACCTCAATGTGCGGCTCGATGCGGTACGACGCGTGGTCGGTCGCGTCCGAGAGCGGCACGGCGGGCGTCCCGCTCTGCCAGAGAAAGGACACCAGGCCGCTCTCGCGCACGCTGTGCGTATCGGGAAGGAACACCCCCTTCACTCGCCGGCGCCGGAGAAATTCCAGCGTCATCTCCGGAGAGAAGTGGTCCGGGTGCGCGTGGGTGAAGAGCAGGTAGTCGATCCGCTCGAACGGATGTCCGCCGTCCAGCAGGCTTTCCCAAACGGCGTCCGTCAGGTTGCTGAACGGGTGCCCCTCGCGCCCGTAGATGGCGTCCAGCAGGAGCGTCGTGCCGTCGTATTCCAGCAGCAGCCCTGCGTTCGCCACCAGCGTCACGCGCAGCGCTTGCTCCATCGGCCGGCCCTCCCTAAGACATCTTATGTCTACAGAGCGTCAGATGGCGTCTCCTTATAAAGCGAGCAGACAACTAACCTCTTGTGGACAGTCTCAAGTGTATGCGCATCCTGCGAAAATGTCAATCTCCAGTCGCTTGTTTCACAAAAATTTAGCACTTTAAACAGAATTCACACACGTTTCTGTTCGTTTTGACAGTTTTGGCTTTTTTCACTTGGAACGGTTGAGTTTTTTGTACATCTGTCGTATGATGTCTACATCCTGACAAGTGGAGGCGTGTCATGACCAGGGCAACATCATCTTCTTCGCTGTCGGAGCAGGCGGCGCATGAGATCATGGATATGATCCTTGTGGAGCAACGGTTCCGCGTGGGCGACAAGCTGCCGAACGAGCTGGAGCTCGCGGAGGAGCTCGGCATCAGCCGCGTGACGCTGCGTGAGGCGATCCGCATTCTCTGCACCCGCGGTCTGGTGGAGATACGGCGCGGGCGCGGGACCTATGTGGTCTCGGGGGACGCTTCGGCGGCGGTGCCGGATGAGGCGGCTCCGTTCGCGGCGCCCGACGCCACGATCCGCGATCTGCTGGAGATTCGGCTGATGGTCGAGCCGATGGCGGCGTACTACGCGGCGAAGCGCGCGTCCGATCAGGAGATCGGGCACATCGACAGCCACCGCCAGCGCATCGAGGAGCTTGCCGCCGAGGGGAAGAACGTCCTCAAGGAGGAGCAGGATTTCCACAACGCGATCTCCATGGCGAGCCACAACCACCTGATGGAGCGGCTGCTGCCGATCATCAACAAGTCCATCATCGCCGACGTGCTGTTTTTTAAGGAGAGCATCGACTATTCGATCCAGGACCACCGCGAGATCGTCCGCTGCATCCGCGCGCACAGCGCCGAGGCTGCGCGCACGACGATGCGCCTGCACATCATCCACTGCTATCAGATCACCGGACAGGAGGTCGAGTGAGATGGAGCTGGCCTATCTGGACCTCGCCTGCACCGACCCGAGCCGCAACCTCGCCATGGAGCAGCACGTCTTCGACGCGCTGCCGCGCTCCCGCGCCTACTTCATGCTCTGGCAGAACGACAACGCCATCATCATCGGCAAGCATCAGAACACCCTCGCCGAGATCAACGAAGCCTACGTCAACGCGCACGGCATCCGCGTCGTGCGGCGGCTGTCCGGCGGCGGCGCGGTGTACCACGACCTGGGCAACCTCAACTTTACCTTCATCACGGACGCCGGCGATACGGCGAAGCTGGACTTCAGCCTCTTCTGCCGGCCGGTCGTGCGCACACTGGAGCAGTTCGGCGCGCACGCGGAGGTCAACGGGCGCAACGACATCACCATCGACGGCAAAAAGTTTTCGGGCAACTCCCAGTATCTGCGGCAGGGGCGCGTCATGCACCACGGGACGATCCTGTTCGACTCGGATCTGAGCGTCGTGTCCGAGGCGCTGCGCGTGGACGAGCAGAAGATCCGCGCCAAGGGCATCCGCTCCGTGCGCAGCCGCGTAACGAACATCCGGCCCTTCCTGCCGGAGGGCTGCACGCTCGCGGAGTTCCGCGCGGCGCTGCTGCAAAACGTGCTGCGTGAGACGCCGGGCAGCGAATACGTTCCCACGGCGGAGGACGACGCGGCGGTGGACGCCCTCTGCGCGGAGCGCTACCTGAGCTACGACTGGAACTACGGCGCCTCGCCCGAGTGTACGCTGCTGCGGCGCGCGCGCGTCGAGGGCTGCGGCACCGTCGAGGCGTATCTCACCGTGGAGCACGGCGCGATCGCGAAGCTTGCCTTCCGCGGCGATTTCTTCAGCATCGACGAGCCGGAGGCGCTTGCCGAACGGCTGACCGGCGTTCGCCTCGAGGAGGAGGCACTGACGGAGGCACTGCGCGGTACGGAGGTCTCCCGCTATTTTACGGGCCTGACGAACGAAGCCTTTCTGGCGCTGCTCACCGGCGCGCTCGACAGTTGACGCTGGCGCGTCAACTGTCGAGCGCTGTGATTTTATACTGAAATTTATTAAAACGATTGAAAATCGTTTTATAGCCGCGCAGCGGCGTTAAATTTCGCATGAGACGTGTTTTGCGCCTTTGGCGCAAAACCAGCGTGCGCAGCACGCGCCTTTCAAATTAAATCTTTTAATTTGAAAGTAGTATTAATACGCGCTGACGCGCGGCTCCCTCGCCTCCGCTCGGTCGCTGGTGCGACGAACGGAGGCTTTCTGATTCTTTTTTGCGCTTCGGCACTTTTCCTGACCGGCGCGCTGTGCTATAATCGTAAAAAAGCGCGATGCGAAGAAAGGTCGTGAGCGAAGCATGAGGATCCTGTTTGTCACCAGCGAGTGCGCTCCGTTCAGCAAGTCCGGCGGGCTCGCGGACGTCGCCTGCTCCCTGCCTCCCGCGCTCCGTGCGGCGGGGCATGAGATCGCGGTCATCACGCCGCTCTACCAATGCGTGCGGGAGCGCTTCGGCGGCGAGCTTACCAAGGTCGGCAACCCCACCGCCTATCTGGGACAGGCGTCCTACACCTTCGGGCTCTATCGCGCCGTCAGCGCCGGCGTGACCGTGTGGTTCGTGGAGTACAATCTGTTTTTCGACCGTCCCCGCCTCTACGGCTACGACGACGACGCGCTGCGCTTCGCCTTCTTCTGCCGCGCGGTGGTCGATCTGCTGCCCCGGCCGGATTTCCGCCCCGAGATCCTGCACTGCAACGACTGGGAGACGGCGGCGGCGATCCTCTACCTCAAAAACGACCAGACCTGGCGCGCCGACCTGCAGGGCGTCAAGACCGTCTACACCATCCACAACATCGCCTATCAGGGGCAGTTCGGCGCGGAGGAGATGACGCGCACCTTCGCCCTGCCGGAGGGCTGGTACGAGGGCGGCCTCGGCTACGAGTACCAGGGACGGCACGACATCAATCTGATGAAGGGCGCGATGCTGATGGCGGACGCCGTGTCCACGGTGTCGGAGACCTACGCGCGCGAGCTGCACCATCCCGCCTTCGGACAGGGGCTCGAGGGCGTGGTCGATCTGGTGGAGCGCAAGCTCTACGGCATTCTCAACGGCATCGACATGAAGCTGTACGATCCGGCGACCGACCCGCGCATCCCGGCGAACTTCAGCCTGGCGGACCGCTCGGGCAAGGCGGTGTGCAAGGCGCAGCTCCAGCGCGCCTTCGGTCTCGCGGAGGAGCCGGAGTGGCCGCTGCTGTGCTCGGTGGCGCGGCTGGTGGAGCAAAAGGGCATCGAGCTGATCCGTGAGATACTGCCCGGGCTGATGCGCATGGGCGTGCAGTTGATCGTATTCGGACAGGGCGAGCAGCGGTACGTCGACTATTTCCGCCGGGCGCGCGAGCAGTGGCCCGAGCAGCTCGGTTTTTCCGACGAGTACTCCGAAGAGGTCGCGAGCGAGATATTCTCCGGCGCGGACATGTATCTGATGCCCTCGCGCTTCGAGCCCTGCGGCCTGTCGCAGATGATGGCGATGCGCTACGGCACGGTCCCCATCGTCCACGAGACGGGCGGGCTGAAGGACTCCGTGCGCCCCTACAGTGAATTCGACGGCATCGGCGACGGGTTCTCGTTCGCCAGCTATCAGGGCAAGGCGCTTTACCTCGCCGTGCAGGAGGCGGTCAAGCTCTACTTCGGCGACGCGGAGACCTTCCGCACGCTGGGCGACCGCTGTATGGCGAAGGACCTTTCGTGGACGAAGAGCGCCGCCATGTACGAGCGCATGTACAGCGATATCGCCGACGTCTCGGGCGGCGGGCGCGAGCTGTCCTTTACCGCGGCGTTCTCGCGGCTCAGGCGCGCGTACGAAAAGCTCTACCGCGCGAACGTCGAGGCGGGGCTGGTCTCCCTGCCGGACGACTACCACCGCTCGGCGCAGGTCCAGATCCTCGGGCGCGGCGCGGGCATCTTCCACCTCGAGTTCCGCGGGGCGGAGATGATCGTCGAGCCGAGCACCTACCACGGCGCGGACGTCAACCTCGCCGCCAGCTTCGACAACCTGCTGGGCATGGCGAAGGGCACGGTCTCCCCGGACAAGCTGTTCATGAACGGGCAGCTGCGCGTGGAGGGCAACGTCTCCAAGGGCGCGGAGCTGCGGCGGCTGCTGTTCCAGAAGCGGAGGAAGCCCGCGAGGTGAGTCCCCGGCGGGGAAAAAGCTGTTGCAGTTTTTGCCCCGCCCGTGTATGATAGGAAAGAACACGATCCGCGCCGGACGCGGATAAACCGAAAAAGAGAAGGGCAGGCGGCTTTCATGGAGGAAAAAAAGATCAAGCGCATCGGCGTGCTGACCAGCGGCGGCGACGCGCCGGGCATGAACGCGGCGGTGCGCGCGGTGGTGCGCACGGCGATCTCGTACAACATTGAGTGCGTCGGCATCCGGCGCGGCTGGCAGGGACTGATCAACAGCGATTTCAAGCGCATGGACAGCGACAGCGTCAACCACATCCTCTCCCGCGGCGGTACGATCCTCTACACCGCCCGCAGCGACGACTTTATGACCGAGGAGGGGCGGGGGCGCGCCGTCACCACCTGTAAAATGCTGGGGCTTGACGCCATCGTCGCCATCGGCGGCGACGGGACCTTCCGCGGCGCGCTCGAGCTTTCGCGGCTCGGCGTTTCGGTGATCGGCATTCCCGCCACCATCGACAACGACGTGGGGTGCTCGAACTATACGATCGGCTTTGACTCCGCCTGCAACACGGCGATCGAGTGCATCGACAAGCTGCGCGACACGATGCAGTCGCACGAGCGCTGCTCCGTGGTGGAGGTCATGGGGCGCAACGCGGGCTATCTGGCGCTGTACGTCGGCATCGCCGTCGGCGCGACCGCGGTGCTGGTGCCGGAGCGGGAGCTGGACTTCCAGCGCGACGTGATCGAGCGCATCCAAAACGCGCGCCTCGCGGGCAGCACGCACTTCATGATCGTCGTGGCGGAGGGCGTGGGCAGAGGCTTTGCCATCGGCAAGCAGATCCACGAGACCATCGGCATAGAGCCGCGCGTCACGGTGCTGGGCCACATCCAGCGCGGCGGCTCTCCCACGGCACGGGACCGCGAGACCGCGACCCGCATGGGATACTTTGCCGTCCGGGCGCTGGCGGAGGGCAGGCTGAACAGCATTGTCGCCACACAGCACGGCGACGTTGTGGAGATCCCCATCGAGGAGGCGCTGCAAATGAAGAAGCACCTGCAGATGGAGCGCTACAACGTGCTCGAGGCGATGGGCAACTTCCACCACTGATTGAATTTGAAATGAAAAGGCTCCCCCCGCGGGCGGCGGCGCTGTGCTGTGCCGTTTTCCGCGGGGGGAGCGTTTTTGCGTTATTCTTCTTTGTCCCGGCCTCTGCGCCGCCTTTCGTGGCCGGTGGACCGGTAATAATTCCGCTTGGATTCGTACATCCTCTCGTCCGCCGCCTTTGTCAGGGAGGCGATGTCGGAATACTCCTCCGCGGAGGCGACGCCGCAGGAGATCGAAATGCTCTCAATATACTGCCCCTTCCAGGCGGCACAGTTCTTCTCCAGCTGCTTTAGGCAGCCGGCCGCGTCCTCCGCCGTGCCGGTCATGAGCACGCAGAACTCGTCGCCGCCCAGACGGTACACGGTGCCGAAGTCCTGGAACGCCTGACTCATGCACGCCGCCGCGCCGGTGATCAGCTCGTCGCCCACGTTGTGGCCGCGCGTGTCGTTTGCCTCCTTCAGCCCGTTGATGTCCGCCATGACCACGCAGCAGCGCTCGGGCAGCTTCTCCGAGAGCTCTCTGATCTTTTTCGAGTACGCCCGCCGGTTGTAAAGGCCGGTGAGTTTGTCGGTGTTCGCCGCGTTGAGCATCGAGCGCTCGTAGGCGCGCCGGTAGGTGACGTCCTCCAGCGTGCAGAGGTAGCCCGTCACGTCGCCGAAATGGTTGCGTATCTCCAGATCCATCACGACGTAGTGCCGCGGGATGCCGCCGCGGTTGAACATCAGCTCATGCGAGGCGATCTGCTTGACGTGGTTTTCCGTGGGCTCGTCGACGGGGGTGAACGTCTCCCGCTTCCACGCCTGATAGTCGAAATCCGAATGCTCGCCGTCCGGGTCCAGACCGACCAGCTCGGCGAACACGCTGTTCATCTGTACGACCTTCCAATCCAGCGTGAAAATGCAGATCGGGTAGGGCAGGTTTTCCACCAGCAGATAGAGCTGGCTGCCGAGGCTGTTGATGGAGGTGACGTCGTGTCCCACGCCCACCGTGCCGAACACGTTGCCGAACCGGTCGTAGAGCGGGGATTTGTAGGTGGTGAAGAGCTTCATGCCCGCGCGCGTTTTGACCGGCTCGTCGCACACATGCATTCGCCCGGAGGAAATGGCGAGCTTTTCCGACTCCGCGCAGGCAAAGTCGGCGGCGCCCTTCGCGGGTCGCGGCACATCCCAGATGGAAAAGTGATCCTTGCCCTGAATGTCGTCCTTTGGCTTTTCGACGATCGCGGCAAAAGCGTCGTTGACGAGCATGTGCGTCCCGTCGAGCCGCTTGTACCACAGCATGTCCGGCACGTCGTTGATCGTGGTCAGCAGCGTGTTTTTATAAAACCAGAGATCGAACGACTCCTTGAGCGCGCGCAGCAGCCTGTCGTACCGCAGCCCCCGCAGCTCCGGGGACTCGCCGGCGGGCCACACGTCCTCCAGCCGCTCAAAGAGCGCCTCGTCCACCGGGGCGCCGCCCGCGTAGACGACGTGGAGCCGCTCCGGCGCGGTGCCCGCCAGCTTGTCCGCCAGCGCGAGGTCGTCGGTCAGCACCAGCGTGGCGGAGTCCGCGGGCAGAGCCGGCACGTCCGCCCCGACGGAGACGTCGCCCTCGACCTCCGGCGGAAAGGCGCGCTCGGACAGGGGCGGCGCAAAGGCCGCGGCGGGCATCGCCAGCACGACGTGCAGCCTGAAACACATCATTTCCGATCTCTCCTTTGTCGAAATCGCGCGAACCGAGTCGCTCTTTACAGCATACTACAATTCCGCGCGGAATTCAACCTGTTGCGAGCCGCGCGAGCACGATGGTTTTTCCGTCGGGCAGCGCCGCGCGGAGGGAGAGGTCGCCGCCGCTCTCCTGCTTTTCCCAGATCAGCGTGTCCCCCTCGAAGCAGGACGCGCGATAGGCGATCTCCAGCTCGCGGAGGTTCATGCCCTGCCACTCCGACACGGAAAAAGCCGCCGCGAGGGCGCGCAGATACGCGACGTTGTTCATATGCCCGCCCAGGTCGATGTCCGTCGAGCGCACGGTGTGGCGCGCGAACTCCGGCATCGCGGCGTCGAGCAGGCGCGTGAACGGCTCGTCCCACACGGCCTCGGGCCAGAAGTCGAAATCCGGCGCGAACACGTCCGCCATCGGGCGCAGGCGGCCCGTCTTCTGATCCAGCACCGTCCACTCGGTCTTCCCGGCCGCGAGCAGCGTCCCGTTCTGCTCAAGGGTGTAGTCGCGGTCCGCCTTCAGCTTCCCCGGCGGCTCCGGCCAGGTCGAGAGCGTGACGCGCTCGAGCATTTTGGGCCGGCGGAAGAAGCGCACGCGCGTGCGCACCGTCAGCCAGAAGAGCCCGCGCGGCGCGAGCGCGTCGATGCCGCAGCCGAGCGCGCAGGCGTGCTCCGTGGCGATGTCCATGAACAGGGCGAAGGTGTCCGGAACGCCCAGCGCGGCGGAGCTGTCGCACACGCTGGGCAGGATCGTGATCTCTTTGGAAAGCTTGTTGGTCATATCGGAATCTCCTGAACATTTTTACGGATTACCGACGCAAAGGCGCCGGTAATCCGTTTGCCATATTTCGCGGCTGCCGCATAAGCGGCGGGCGAAGTGGAATAAAAGCATCATGAATTATTGACGCAGGGCGTTAATAATTCGTGATATAGCGCTCGACCTCCCACGAGCTGACGCGCGTGCAGTAGGCGAGCCACTCCTCCTCCTTGCCGATGAGGTATTGCAGCAGCGCGTGGGTGCCCAGCACGCCGCAGATCAGCTCGTCGTCCCGCAGGGCGTCGATCGCCGCCTTGAGCGAGTCGGGCAGGGCGCCGACGCCCTTCGCCTTGCGCTCGGCGGCGGACAGCTCGTAGATGTTGTCCGTGACCTCGGCGGGCGGGGTCAGGCCGCGCTTGATGCCGTCCA
>CAMVAV010000007.1 GCA_947165595.1 uncultured Clostridia bacterium
CTGGGAACTGGCCTTCACGCTGCGCTACAGGGACGCAACGGTAAATGTCCCCGTGCATGACCTCACCGTCACCGACGAGCTGGGCTGGACATACACGATCCACAAGATACAGCTCTCCCCGTTCAGCGTCACGATGGAGCTGGATATCCCGAACTTTTACCATACGATGGAGGAGGACGAAGCGCGGGACTACGGGATGGATCACAACTGGATTCATCTTCTGAACGTATCGCTGCGCATGAAGGACGGCGGCGAATCGCCGCTCGTCTCCAACGGCGGCCAATCGGGCGGCGCGCTGAATGAGCCGACGCTCAAGGCGACCTATCACGGTCAATTTGATCCGCCCGTCCCCGTGAACGAGGTAGAGGCGATCGTCGTCTGCGGCACGGAGATACCGGTACAATAATGCAAAGCGCGGCGGTTACTCTCAGGAAACGAGTAACCGCCGCGCTCTTTTTTTATTACAGCTTCAGCTCCTCCGGAAGCTCCGCGGGGAACGGTTTTTAACAGCCCCAGCTCAGAAGCTGCCAGCCGCCGCCCTCGGACGTGTGGAAATCGGTCAGCAGCTCGATCGCCTGCTGCTTTTCGACGCTGCGGTAGGCGGAGTCCAGATCGACAAAGACGCCGTCGTTCTTCTCAAGGTCCGCCTTGAGAAGCTGATACGCCTCATAGGCCTTTTTCTCAACCGCGACCTCGTTGCCGATGGAGTTGGTGACCGTCACGGTCTCGATCGTGTCCTCCCAGCCCTCCGGCAGGGCGTTGAGCTTGTTGACCAGCGCGAGGTAGTCGAGCCCGGCCGGCTTGTCGGCCAGAGCCTTCTGCCAGCGCCGCAGCACGAGCGAAAGCTGCTCCTCCGTTGCGTAAGAGCGCGGCTCGAGGCCCTTGTCCGTGCCGGTGAGGACCTCATGCATCACGACCCAGTGCATCGCCTCGTTCGCGTAAGCGGAGACCTTGTCCGCGTCCGGATAATCGAGCCGGAACATCCACGCGCCCTGAAAGCCCTTGCCAGGCGCCTGCGCGCGGCGGTAAAGCATCGCCGCCATCTGCTCGCGCGTCACGCCGTCGTCGGGGCGAATCTGCCGTCGCCGTAGCCGTTGACGATCCCGGCGTCGACCGCCCAGCGCACCGCCTGCGCCAGCGCGCCGACCGCCCGTAAGGCTCGCGGCAATCGCCCGAAGGCTTTCCGTGCAGTTGTCCCGTCTCCGGCTGCCTGACAAATGCTCTCAGAGGTCCTGCTGCGGTCCGACGGCTTTTTCCGCCGATTTCAGGCAGCCCTGCCAGGGCCGGTCCGGCTATAAGCCGCCGCCCGCAAGCGGGAGAACGTGCTCGGGACGAACCGAGAGGCTGATCTCGTCCGACGCCCGGAAATCCGGCCGGTCCTCCTTCGGATACTCGGCGCGCAGGAGGCTGCGGCCGGCGGCCCCGCCCGGCGTAGAGAGCATGAAGATCACCGAAAAGGCGTCGTTGATCACGCGCTCCACTCTGCACGGGATCAGATTGCGCCCGCTTTGCTCCGGGCCGCGCAGGGAATGCGCGCGGATGCCGACGTAAGCGATATCCGGCGCGATCTCCCGCGACGTTTCCAGCGTGACGCCCCAGTCGAGGCAGCGGGCATGATGCGCGTCCACGCGCTCGATGCGGGAGTAATTCTTACAGCCGGACAGCAGCGCCGCGCTCACCGTCTCCGGCGCGTCCATGAGCCGTTCGACCGCCTGCTTCCCCTCGGACCGTCCGTGCGACAAAACGCAGACGCTCCGGCACATCCGGCACACCTCGTCCCTGCTGTGCGACACAAAGAGGACGTCGCCGCCGAAATCGCGGAGCGTATCCAGCAGCTCCAGCTCCACCTGCCATTTCAGATAGCTGTCCAGCGCGGAAAACGGCTCGTCCAGCAGCAGCACCTCCGGCTCGGAGGCAAGGATGCGCGCCAGGGCGACGCGCTGCTGCTGACCGCCCGAGAGCTGAGAGGGACGGCGCTTTTCCAGCCCGTCCAGACGAAATGCGCGGAGCTTCTGCTCCAGCAGCGCCCTTCGCTCCGCCTTCGGCTTGCTCCGCAGGCCGGTCAGGATGTTTTGCTCCACCGTCATGTCCGGGAACAGCGCGTATTGCTGGAACAGGTATCCGACACGCCTCTTTTGCGGCGCGAGGTTGATCCGCTTCTCGCTGTCAAAAAGCGTCCTGCCGTTGAGAACGATCCTGCCCCGGTCCGGCGTTTCGATCCCCGCGATGCATTGGAGCGTGACGCTCTTCCCGCAGCCGGAGGCGCCGAGCAGGGCGAGCACCTCATGATCTGTCTCCAGCGAAACGGACAGGTGAAAATCGCCGAGCTTCTTTTCAATATCGACTGTCAGCGCCATCTTCACACGTCCTTTCTGACAGAGCGCTTCCCGCGCTTTTCCAGAAGATTGACCGCCAGCAGCACCGCCGCGGATATGGCGATATTGACCAGCACCCACCGGATCGCCATCGCGTCGTCCCCCGTGCGCCAAAGCTGATAGACCTCGGTGGAGATCGTTGCGGTTTTTCCGGGCGTATAGCCGGCGATCATGCTCGTCGCGCCGTATTCGCCGAGCGCGCGGGCAAACGCCAGAACCGTTCCGGCGAGGATGCCCTGCCGGCAGTACGGCATCCGAATGCGCCAGAAGATGTAGGTGTTGGACAGCCCGAGCGTTCTGCCCGCGTGGGCGAGCGTTTCGTCGAAGCTCTCGAACGCGCCGCGCGCGGTGCGGTACATCAGCGGGAACACGACCACGGTCACGGCAAGGATCGCGGACCACCACTGCATCGTGAGCTTGACGCCCCATTGCGCCAGCACCCAGGCGCCGACGACGCGCCTGGGCCCGAAAACCAAAAGCAGCAGATAGCCGACGACCGTGGGCGGCAGGACGAGCGGGAGCGTCAGAACCACGTCCAAAATTCCCTTTGCGAGCCTGGGCAGCTTCGCGATATAGTAGGCGGCGGCAATGCCCGTGAAAAACACGATCACGGAAGAAACCGCCGCGACGCGCAGCGAGTTGTAAAGCGGAAACCAGTTCATTTGTCGTTTCCTCCGAGCCTGCGAAATACCTGCATAAAGAGTTGGGAAAGCGAAATCAGCCGAGCGGGGAAAAGCCGACGGACTTGAACACCTCGGAGGCCTCCGGTCCCCTGAGGAACGCGAGGAAGGCGCCCGCCTCGTCCGCGTGCCGCGAAATGTTCAAAACGGCGGCGGGATAGATGACCTGCCCGCACATATCGGCGGTGGCGGTATCCACAACGGTCAATCCGGCGGAGAAGGCATCGGTCGCGTAGATGACGCCGCAGTCGACAGCCGCCTCGGAAACCTGCGTCGTGACCTCCTTGACGTTGCTGCCGTAGGTCAGCACGCCCTTGGAGGCAAGGTCATCCTCGCTGAGGTCAAAGTATTTGAAAATCTTCTGCGTGTACTGTCCCACGGGAACGTCGCTGTTGCCCATCGCCAGAAGGACGTCGCCGGATTTGAGAAGCTCGGCAAGCTGCGCGTAGTTTTCGATGCCCTTCGGGTTCCCGTCCGGCACCGCGAGCGCGACCTTGTTTTCCAGCAGGTTGAAGCGGGTTCCCTCCAATACAAAGTCCAGACCGTCCGGGTTCTTGTCCTTGTCGTCCCGGAGGGAGCCGTCGAGCTGGTTCATCTGCTTGGGCGCGGCGGAGATAAACACGTCGCAGTCCGCGCTCTCCTGAATTTGGGTTTTGAGCGTGCCGGAGGAATCGAAGGTGAAGGTCAGCGTCACGTTGGGCGCGGCCGCCTTGTAGAGTCCGGCGATCTGCGTCAGCGTCTCCTTCATCGAGGCGGCGGCAAAGACGATCAGCTCGACCGGCTCGGCGCTGCTTTCGCTCTGGGCCGCGCTCTGCGCCGCGGGTTCCGGCGCGGCCGGCGTCTGCTGTGCCGGTTCGCCCGCCGGGGCAGCCGCGGGTTCGGTCGTCCGGTTTTCTCCGCAGCCGATCAGGGCAAAAGCCATGACCGCTGCCAATGCAAACGCAAGCATTCTTTTCATGGTAAACATCCTTTCTCTTTTGGTGTCGTTATTGCCTCGCGAGTATCACGGCAATTATAACAGCGGCAAAAGCAAAAATCAAACGCTGCATCCTATAATGCCGAATAATGTTCCGTTATATAGAATTTTATCTTGCTTTTTTTGGGTTTTGTGCTATGTTACTGTTGAGGTGGTGCTATGGCGGAGAAGGCAGCGACAAAAATCAATTCCGTTGACAAGGCGATGGAGCTGCTCGACATTATGCGCAAAGCCGATTCGGTCATGTCCCTGCAAGAGCTGACGGAGCAGTCCGGCTTTTCCAAAAGCACCGTGCACGCGCTGCTGTCGACCATGTGCCGGCACGACGTCGTCTCCCGCGAAAAGGGGGGACGCTACCGCCTCGGCGTCCGGCTGTTTGAGTACGGCTGCGCCGTGGCGAACGGCTGGGACATCTCCCGTGAGGCGCGGCCCTATCTGGAGGAGCTGTCGGAAAAAGCGCACGCCAGCTCGTTCCTGTCCATTATCAAGGGGTCGGACGTCATGATCATCGAACAGTACGCCGGCGGCTCCGGGCTCCACGTTACGCTCGATGTGGGTACGCGGCTGCCGCTGCACGCCACGGCGCAGGGCAAGGTGCTGCTGGCACAGATGGGAGAGGCCGGCGCCGCAAGGTATCTCCGGGAGAGCACGATGCACGCGTATACGCCGCATACGATCGTTGACGGAGAGACTCTGCTTCGTTCCCTGCCGGATATCCGGGCAAACGGTTACGCGGTCGGGGACGGAGAGTTCAAGATCGGGCTGCGAAGCGTTTCGGCGCCGGTGTATGACAACGCGGGACGGGTGTGTTACGCCATCGGGGTCGCCGGCCTGTTCCGCAGCACACGCTCGGACGAGTTCCGGGACGCCGTGCAGCAGACGCTTTCGGCCGCGAAGCGGCTTTCGGAGCTGCTCGGGTTTCGGGCAAAAAAACGATAGGAACGCATCCCCGCCGGGGGCGGCCCGGTCCCGGCGGGAGCAACGGGGAAAGGAATACGCATATGAAAAAGATCGAAGTCGAAAAAGCGGTCGGCATGACCCTCTGCCACGATATCACCGCCATGCGCGACGGCTTTAAGGGTGCCGCCTTCAAAAGGGGCCACGTCATAACGGAGGAGGACATTCCCGCCCTTCTGGATATTGGTAAAAAGCACATCTTCATATGGGAGGCGGACGCGGGCGAGATTCATGAGGAGGACGCCGCCGTGCGTATGGCTGCCATGGCCCCGGTGCCCGGCGCGCACTACACCGGACCCTCCGAGGGCAAGATGCTGCTCATCGCCGACGAGAGGGGCATGTTCCGGGTAAACGTGCCGCTGCTGGAAAAGATCAACTCCATCGGCGACATCACCATATCCACCATACCCGATCATTTCCCCGCCGAAAAGGGCATGCGCCTTGCCTCGATGCGCATCGTGCCGCTTGTGACAAAGGAGGCGCAGATCGAGGAGGCGGAGGCGCTTTGCAGGGAGGAAAAGCTGCTTGACCTGAGGCCGTACCGCTTTTGCAAGGCGGGCGTCATCATAACCGGCTCCGAGGTCTACTCCGGCAGAATAAAGGACAAGTTCGAGCCGGTCGTCCGCGGCAAGCTCGCGCGCTGGCCCTCCGAGATACTCGGCGTGACGTTCTGCGACGACAACGTCGAGATGATCGTCTCCGCGGCGAAGACCTTCCTCGCGCAGGGCGCAAATCTGCTCATCATGACGGGCGGCATGTCCGTCGACCCGGACGACGTCACTCCGACGGCCATACGCAGGCTCGGCGCCGAAATCGTGGCGCACGGCGTGCCCTCGCAGCCGGGAAATATGACGCTCGTCGCCTATATGGGGGACGTCGCCGTCCTCGGGATCCCCGGGGCCGCCATCAGCCTCCCGACCACGATGTTCGACGTGCTGCTGCCGCAGGTCTTCACCGGCGACAAGCTGACCGGGGAAGATCTTGTAAGGCTCGGGGACGGCGGACTGTGCCTGCAGTGCGAGACGTGCCGCTTCCCCGTCTGCACGTTCGGCCGCTATTGATTGAACAGAGGATCGAAACACCATGCTGGATTCCTTCGGAAGAAATATAACCTATCTGCGCCTTTCCGTAACGGAGCTGTGCAACCTCCGCTGCCGCTACTGCATGCCCGAGGACGGCGTCCCCAAGCGAAGCCATGAGGAAATGCTCACGGAGGAGGAGATGGTCATGGCCGTTTCCGCCGCCGCGTCGCTCGGCATCGAAAAGCTGCGCATCACGGGCGGCGAGCCGCTCGTCAAAAAGAACATTCTCTCCATCTGCGAGAAGACGGCGTCCGTTCCCGGCATACGGGAGACGTGCGTGACAACGAACGGCGTCCTTCTGCCGAAGCTGGCCTTGCCGCTGAAAAACGCCGGCATCCGGCGTGTCAACATCAGCCTCGACACGCTGGACAGGAGAAAATACGCCCAAATGGCCCGGCGCGACGAATTCGACGCCGCCGTCGCCGGACTCGAGGCGGCGCTCGCCGCGGGCTTCGAGCGCGTCAAGGTCAACGCCGTGCTCATAGGCGGCTTCAACGACGACGAGATCCCCGCCCTCGCGGAGCTCACCCGGCGCTATCCCCTCGACGTGCGTTTCATAGAGCTCATGCCCATGTGCGCGGGCGATTTCAAAAGGGAGGCGTTCATCTCCGGCGACACGGTCGTCCGGAAGCTGCCGGAGCTCGTCGCGGAGGAGCCGGACGGGACCGTGGCGAGACTGTACCGTCTGCCCGGAGCCTTGGGCAGCGTCGGCATCATCAGTCCGCTGAGCTGCAATTTCTGCGACCGGTGCGACCGTATCCGGCTGACTGCCGACGGAAGGCTCAAGCCCTGCCTGCACTCGCCCGCCGAATTTCCGATAAAGGGTCTGGACGAAGCGGGAATGCGCAGGCAGTTCGAGGCCGCCATTCTCGCCAAGCCCGAATGGCACGGGGCGCTTTCCGACTCGGAACCCAGCCGCGCGATGCGCGCCATGAACAGGATAGGCGGATAAGGGAGGCGAACGCCATGCAAAGCGGAAACGATTTTACCCACTTCGGGCCCGATGGGCGGGCGAAGATGGTCGACGTGGGCGACAAAAGCGTGTCGCACAGGACGGCCCGCGCGGGAGCGCGCGTGCTCGTCAGCGAGGAGACCTTCGCGCTCATCCGCGGCGGAGGCATGAAGAAGGGCGACGTGCTCGCGGCGGCGCAGATTGCCGGCATCATGGGCGCAAAGCGCACGCCCGACCTGATCCCCATGTGCCATCCCGTCGTGATAAACGGCGTGGATTTTTCCCTCTCCCTGTGCGAGGAGGACCACGCCGTCGAGATCGAGGCGGCCGTCTCCTGCGACGGACGCACGGGCGTCGAGATGGAGGCGCTGACGGCGGTCTCCGTCGCGGCGCTGACGGTCTACGACATGTGCAAGGCCGTCCAGAAGGACATAAAAATAACGGATATCCGCCTGCTCGATAAGACCGGCGGAGTCCACGGAGATTACCATGCGGAGGGACAGAAATGAAACATACCGCGGCAGTCATAACCGTCAGCGATAAGGGCTATCGAGGGGAGCGCGAGGACACGAGCGGCCCCGCTCTTTGCAAAATAGCGGAGGAATACGGATTGGAGGTCGTTCATACGGCGGTCGTTCCCGACGAGGCGGAGGAAATCCGAAAAGAACTCGTCTCGTGCGCGGACGAAAAGAAGATATCCCTCGTCCTCACCACAGGCGGCACCGGCTTTTCCCCGCGCGATGTGACGCCGGAGGCAACGAAGGCCGTCCTCGAGCGGGAGGCTCCGGGCATTCCGGAGGCGATGCGCGCCGCCAGCATGGCAATAACGCCGCGCGGCTGCCTTTCCAGAGGCGTCGCGGGCATTCGGGGCGGCACGCTCATCGTCAATCTCCCCGGCAGCGAGAAGGCCGCGAGAGAAAATATCCTGTCCGTCATGGAGGGGCTTCTGCACGGTCTCGACATACTCGCTTCCGCCGGCTCCGCCGACTGCGCGCAGGAGGTGAAGAGATGACCCGCCCTTCTCTTGACGCATGGCTGGACGAAGCTAGGGCCGATCCCTCCGCGCCGCAGTGCGGCATGTATCTGTTCCATGACGGCGTTGTCCGCTCGACTCCCAGGGCAAAGGTGCGCGGGGGCGAGCAGACCGACCGCGCCGTGCAGGCCGTGGATGTTTTCTGTGACCGCGAAAGGGTCGAGGCCGCCATAGAGAGCGCAAAAGCACTTCCCGGCATTTATTACGTGAGGGTCTGGCTCAACGAGGGCCGCATCCCCGTCGGCGGCGATATCATGCTGGTGCTCGTCGGCGGCGATATCCGCCCGCGCGTGATCGACGCCCTGCAGCTTTTGGTGGGGAAGATCAAGTCGGAATGCGTGAGTGAAGAGGAGATTTTTCAGGACCAATGCCAATAAGCCGCGCACTTTGGCGCGCCGGAATAAAGAACCCGCCTCATGTGAGGTGGGTTCTATTCTTATACTTTTAACCTATTGCGCCGCTCAATACCGCTCGCGCTCATTTTTCCGGCAGACGGACGGTAAACAGGATCGTCTGATCGTCCGGCCGCGTCGCGCCGATCGTCCCGTGGTGCGCCTCCAGGATCGCCTTGGCGATGGAAAGCCCGATCCCGCTGCCGCCCGTGTCGCGGGAGCGGGAGCCGTCGGCGCAGTAAAAGCGATCGAACAGGCGGTTCGGGTCGAGCCCCTCTGGCAAAGCGCAGCGGTTGGAGAGCCGCACTTCGACGCGCCGGTTTTGCCGCCGCGCCGAAAACGCGATCACGCTCTCCGGCAGGCTGTACTGCACGGCGTTCTCCAGGAGCGTCGCGAACGCGGTCTGGACGGCGCTCTCATCGCCGGCGAGCGTCAGCCCCTCTTCGATCTCCGCCTCCAAACGCTTCCCCTTTGCCTCCGCGAGGTTCTGATACGGCGTCAGCGCGTCCCACAGGGCGCGGCTGAGGTCGAACGTCCGGCTCTCCACGACGGGCGCTTCCTCGTCCCAGCGCGAGAGCAGCACGAGATTGGACACCAGATGCGTCAATCGCCCGCTCTCCTTTTGGATGCCGCGCGCCCATTCGTTCTCCGGGTCCTCCATGCACATCACGTCGGCATAGGAGCGGATGACCGTCAGCGGCGTCTTGATCTCGTGGCTCGCGTCTGTGATAAAGCGCTTCTGCCGCTCAATGCCCCGCACGGTCGGCTCGATCGCCCTGCCGGAGAGCAGCCAGACCAGCGCGAGGGTCGCGAGCATCGCCGCCAGCGTGACAGCCGCCGAAACGCGTGTCAGGCTCCGGATGGAGCGCAGCTGGCGCGTGCAGTCGAGAAACACGAAAAACGTCCCGTCCTCATTCTCGCCGCGCAAAAAGCGGTACTGCCCCGTGAAGCCTTTGGTTTTTCCGCTCGCGCTCGCGCGTCGGTAGAACTCCACCGCGTCCTCGCCGGTCACGGCGGCGATGTAGTCCATCTGCCTCTCGTCCGTATCCTCCCACACCGCGAAAAAGCGCGTCTCATAGGGCGTCTCCGGCGTGAGCTGCGGTTCCCCGGACGCCGGGGGCACCCTGCCGTCCGGCGCGCCGCCCCCTGGCGGCGGGGGAGTGGGCGGGAGCCGCCCGCCGTTCTCCGCGATCATCGAAAGCATCCTGTCGATACCGTCGAGCGTGATGTGCCGGTAGGTCAGGACGATGCCCGCGACGAGGGCGAAAAACACGATGCACACCGCCAGCATCGACGAAAGCGTGAATTTCAGGCGCAGGCGTTTCAGCATGACGTTTCCTCCAGCTGATATCCGACGCCGCGGATGGAGCGGATCTCAACGCCCGCGTCCAGCTGCGCGAGCTTGCGGCGCAGGTTGGCGATGTTCGTCCAGACCACGTTGATCTCCGCCTCGCTGTCCCAATTCCAGAACTTTTCCATCAGCTCCTCGGTGGAAAAGGTCTTTCTCGGGTTGCGGAGGAAGCATTCGATGATCTGGAACTCCTTGTTGTTCAAACGCGCGCTCCGCCCGTTCGCGCTCAGCTCGCAGCGCGAACAGTCGAGATGCAGCGCGCCGAGGCGCAGCACGTCCGGGGTATAGCTCGCGCCGCGGCGCAGCATCGCCTTGACGCGCGCCAGCAGCTCCGTCATGGCGAAGGGCTTGGGCAGATAGTCGTCCGCACCCGCCTCAAGTCCCGCGACGCGGTCGTCCAGCTCGCCGAGCGCGGTTAGCAGCAGCACCGGCGTCTCCACGCCGGACGTCCGCAGTTCCCGCAAAACCGAAAGCCCGTCCCGCCCCGGCATCATGATGTCGAGGAGGATCCCGTCATAGGCTCCCGTCCTCGCGTACTCCAGCGCGTCGCTGCCGTTGTCCACAACGTCGACCGTGTATTTGCTGCGCTCCAGAACGGTCCTGACCGCCTTGGTGATATCGCGCTCGTCGTCCGCCACCAACAGTCTCATAGCCGCCTCCCGTGGTAAAGGTTGCTCTCATTATAATGCGGCTGCCTAAAATGTGGTTAAAAAATCAAAAACTTTTTGCCGCCCCGTTCACAAAACATTCACAGATGATTTTAACTTGATTTTAAGTCGGCGGGTTATACTGCGCACATTGAATAACACAGGAAAGGAGCGGTCAACACGAATTACCGGCACGAATGGAAGCACGAGATCGGCTATCCCGACCTGTTCGCGATCCGCGCGCGGCTGCGGGCGGTCATGCAGCCGGACAAGCACGCGAAGGGTGGAAAATACCTCATCCGCAGCCTCTACTTTGACAACGCCGGCGACAAGGCGCTGCGCGAGAAGCAGGACGGCGTGAACCTGCGGGAAAAGTTCCGCATCCGCTATTACAACAACGATCCCTCGCTCATCCACCTGGAGAAAAAAAGCAAGCTGAACGGCCTCGGCACCAAGCTCAGCGCGTCTCTCACCGCGAAGGAGGCGCAGGCGATCGTGGACGGCGACCTTGCCTGGATGATGGACTCAAGCGCCCCGCTCGTGCGCGAGCTGTACTGCAAGATGCGCGCGCAGGGGCTTCGCCCGAAAACCATCGTGGACTACACGCGCGAGCCGTTCGTCTACGGCCCCGGCAACGTGCGCGTCACCTTCGACTATAACATCCGCACGGGGCTCGACTGCGTGGACTTTCTCAACGCCGACTGCCCGACCGTCCCCGCGGGCGACGCGCCGATCATCCTCGAGGTCAAGTGGGACGCGTTCCTCCCCTCGATCGTCCGCGACGCGGTGCAAACCCCCGGCTGCCGCGTCGGCGCCTTTTCCAAGTACGAGCAATGCAGAATTTACGGTTAAAAGGAGTATAGCATCATGACCTTCAACGACATCTTCAAATCCAACTTTCTTGACAACGTGAGCGCCGTCGAGCCGCTCGACATGATCCTCGCCCTGGCGCTGGCCTTCGGCGTGGGGCTGTTCATTTTCTTCGTCTATCAAAAGACCTACCAGGGCGTGATGTACTCGTCCTCCTTCGGCGTGACGCTCATCGCGCTGACCATGATCACGACGCTGGTGATTCTCGCGGTCACATCCAACGTGGTCCTGTCCCTCGGCATGGTGGGCGCGCTGTCCATCGTCCGCTTCCGCACGGCGATCAAGGAGCCGCTCGACATCGCGTTTTTGTTCTGGTCGATCGCGGCGGGCATCGTGCTGGCGGCGGGACTCATTCCACTGGCGGTGTTCGGCAGCGCGGTCATCGGCGTCATCCTGCTGCTGTTCGTCAACCGCAAGAGCCACCTGAACCCGTACATCGTCGTCCTCCAGTGCGACGGCTCGGAGAGCGAGAGCAAGGCGCTTTCGTACCTTGGCGAGCACACGACGAAGTGCGTCGTCAAGAGCAAGAGCGCGCAAAAGGGTGCGGTCGAGCTCAACTGTGAGGTGCGCCTCAGAGAGGACAACACCGACTTCGTCAACGCGCTCGCGGAGATGGACGGCGTTTCCAGCGCGGTGCTGGTGAGCTACAACGGAGATTACATGGGCTGACAGGCCGTCCCGTGGAGGGCTTCAACATGTCTACCAGTAAGCATTTTAACAAAATAGCCGCCGCGGTGCTCTCACTGACGCTTCTGCTCACGGTCCTGTTTATGAACGGCGCGGCGCTGGGCGTCAACGCGGCGGAGCGTGTGCTCGGCTACGAAAACCGCCTGTTCGACACGTCCAAAGTGCACACCGTCGATCTGGTGATGGACGATTGGGACGAATTCCTCGCAAGCTGCACCGGCGAGGAATACGCTGCCTGCTCCGTGGTGATCGACGGCGAGTCGTACAAAAACGTCGCCATCCGCGGCAAGGGCAACACCTCGCTCTCGTCGGTCAGCGCCATGGACAGCGAGCGCTACAGCTTCAAGCTCGAGTTCGACCACTACGAGACCGGCAAGACCTACCACGGTCTCGACAAGCTGTGCCTGAACAACATCATTCAGGACAACACCTGCATGAAGGATTACCTCGCCTATCGGCTGATGGCGGAATTCGGCGCGGACGCGCCGCTGTGCTCCTATGTCTATATCACCGTCAACGGCGAGGATTGGGGGCTCTACCTCGCGGTGGAGGGCGTGGAAGACTCGTTCCTCACGCGCAACTACGGAAGCGGGGACGGCGACCTCTACAAGCCCGACAGCATGGGCATGGGCGGCGGACGCGGCAACGGGCGCGACTTCGACCTGGACGCCGTGCTGCAGGAGCTGTTCGGCGAGGACACGGACATAAGCGAGCTGTCGCAGGACGAGATCCGCGAAAAGCTCGACAGCGCGCGGGAGCGCGGCGGCATGAGCGGCCCTCCGGGGATGCCGGGCGGCGGTTTTTCCGGCGGCTCGGAAGGCGGCTTCCCCGGCGGCTCCTCCGAACGGTCCGACGGCGGCGAGCGCCCCGAACGCCCGGACGGCGGCGAAGGCGGCTTCCCCGGCGGCGGTCCCGGCGGCGGCTTCCCCGGTATGGGCAGCAGCGACGTGAAGCTGCAATACACCGACGACGATCCCGACAGCTATTCCGCCATCTTTGAAAGCGCCAAAACCACCGTGACCGAGGCGGACAAGGCGCGTCTGATTGCGTCGCTCAGGCAGCTCTCGGAGCAGGAAAATTTGGACGAGGTGCTGAACGTCGACGAGGTGCTGCGTTACTTTGCCGTGCACAATTTCCTCGTCAACGGCGACAGCTACACCGGCAGCATGATCCACAACTACTACCTCTACGAATCCGGCGGCAGGCTCTCGATGATCCCGTGGGACTATAATCTCGCCTACGGCACCTTCCAGAGCGGCGACGCCTCCGCGGCGGTCAACGACCCGATCGACACGCCGCTGTCCGTCGGCAGCGGGGACAGCCGCCCCATGGCGGACTGGATCTTCGCGAGCGAGGAATACACCGCGCGGTATCACGAGCTGCTCGGCGAGCTTCTGGAGCGCTTTGACCTGCAGAGCATAATCGACGAGACAGCCGCTCTGATCGCCCCCTATGTGGAGAAGGACCCGACCGCGTTCTGCACGTACGGGGAGTTCGAGACCGGCGTCGAAGCGCTCAGGCAGTTCTGTTCGCTGCGCGCGCAGAGCGTGCGCGGTCAGCTCGACGGTACGATCCCCTCCACCGACGAGGGGCAGAGCGCCGACTCGTCCGCGCTGATCGACGCGTCCTCCCTCACGCTTTCCGACATGGGCTCCATGGGCGGCGGAATGGGCGGACCGGGCGGCGGTCCCGGCGGCGGTCCCGGCGAGCGTCCCGACAGCGGGGACGCCGATGCGCAGCCCTCCGGTCAGGGCTTCCCCGGCGCTCCGTCAGGGGGGCAAAGCGGCGGTATGCCGAGCTTTCCGGACGGTTTCTCCGGCGGCGGTCCCGGCGGCTTCTCCGGCGGCGGTCCCGGCGGCTTCTCCGGCGGCGGTCCCGGCGGCTTCTCCGACGGCGGTCCCGGCGGCTTCTCCGACGGCGGCGCGAGCGCTTCTTCCGTAACACAAAGCGACTGGATCCTGCTGGCGGCCTGCGCGATCGTGCTTTGCCTCGGGATCGTGTTCGCGAAAAAGTACCCTGTCGTAAAATAAAAACCATATGCAACGAGCAGCGACCGCCCGAAAGAACTCGGGCGGCCGCTGCCGTATGTTTTGTTTGTTTGATCCGTTTCCGGCGGGTTTCACATCGCTTTTGGCCGCAGCCCGTTTCCGCGCGCCGCGCCTCCCGTCCGGGTCCCGCCCATCAGCCGGCATCGTTCCTACAGCGCGGCGAGCACGGCCTCCCGGACCGTCTTCATATCGGCGGTGGGCTCAAACCGCGCGACGACCCTGCCTTCCCGGTCAATGAGGAACTTTGTGAAGTTCCACTTGATGTACGCCTTCTCGCCGAATTTCTTGTTGTTCGCATCCGCGAACGCCTTCAGCGCCGCGTTTTTCACACCCTTGCCGAACCCCTCGAACGGCTTCTCGGAGGCGAGGAACGCAAACAGGGGATCGGCGGTCTCTCCGTTGACGTCGAGCTTCCTGAACTGCGGAAACTCCGTGCCGAATTTCAGCGTGCAGAACGCATGGATCTCCTCGTCGCTTCCGGGCGCCTGATCGGCAAACTGGCTGCAGGGAAAGTCCAGAATCTCAAAGTCCCGGTCCCTCAGCTCCCGGTACATGGCCTCCAGCGGCTCATAGTGCGGCGTGAAGCCGCAGCCCGTGGCCGTGTTCACGATCAGCAGGACCTTGCCCCGATATTCCGCCAGAGAAACGTCCTTGCCCTTCCGGTCCTTTACCGTAAAATCATACACTGTCTTCATGTCTGTTCTCCTCCTTACGAGCCGCCCCGTCCTTTGCCGTCACGATTATATTGCATCAAATCGACGAGCCTGTCAAGGGCTTTTTGCCGTGCCGCGGGCGGCACGCGTTTTCACTTGTACAAAGCTGAATTATGGTGTATGATGAAAAGAACCCCGGTCGAACTGCCCGGCAATTCTTTCGGATAACGCCGCGAAACGCTCTCGGTATCGGCGCGTTCGGGTTTACGATGGCGCTCCTCCTTGCGATCCAGCTCAGATACCCGCTCCTCCCGCTGTACTCCATCGGGTATATGCTGGGAACCAGCCTTCTGCACACCTTTGTCGTAGAGGATGAAAAGGAGGAGTACGAGCACGGCCTGGAGGAAAAGAGCAAGCTGGAGGACCGTCTGGTCTTCCAGGAGCGGCTTTTTGAGCAGGAGCGCGAGAAGCACCGGTCCGACGCGCTGCTCACGGCCATGTCTCTGGATTATCTCGGCATCTTCTACCTGGACCTCGACAAGGAGGAGGCCGTCTGCTATCAGGCAGACGCGCGGCTGTGCGAGGGGGTCAGGAAGGGCGACCCTGATCCGGGCGGATTGACGGCTCCGCGCCCATTCGCACAAAAGCCCCGCGAACCCGAAGCATTGCCGCTTTGGGTCCGCGGGGCCGTTGTTTTTCGTTTTATCAGTGGGACTCCTCCGCCTCATAAATGAGCCTGCCAAGGGTCTGAAACAGATGGTCGGATTCGACCGGCTTGCTCAGGTGGGCGTTCATTCCCGCCTGCATGGAACGCTGGACGTCCTCGTCGAAGGCGTTCGCGGTCATGGCAATGATCGGGATGCGCTTCGCGTCCTCCCGGTCCAGCGCGCGGATGGCCGCCGTCGCCTCCAGGCCGTCCATCTCCGGCATACGCACGTCCATCAGGATCGCCGCGTAGGTCCAGACGGCGCTGTTCGCAAACATCTCCACGGCGATCCTGCCGTTTTCGGCATGGTCGGTCTCGATCTTCTCTATGGACAGGATCTCCCGCATGATCTCGGCGTTGATCTCCATGTCCTCGGCGAGGAGAATGCGCCTTCCCGCCAGCTCCGCCCTCTTGCCCTCCTCGAGCAGGCTGACGTGGTTCCTTCGGGCGACGCGCTCGAATTCCGTCATGACATTGGAGGCGAAAAGCGGCTTGGCAAGGAAGCTGTCCACGCCGACGCGGTGCGCCTCCTCCTGAATGTCGTCCCACTGATACGCCGTCAGAATGATGACCGTCGTCTCGCTGTTGTACAGCTTCCGGATTTTTTCGGTCGCCTCCACTCCGCTCATTTCCGGCATCTTCCAGTCCATCAGAACCAGATTGTACGGCTCCTGCTTCGTACGCTGGACCTCCATCATGCGCAGCGCCTCCGCTCCGCCGGTGCAGACGTCGGCCCTGATCCCGACCTCGTCCAGCACCATTCTGGCGTGTTCGGCGGCGATCTCGTCGTCGTCCACCACCAGCACGTGCATGGCATGCGGGTCGATCCTGCCCGCCGCGGCTTCCTCTCTGGGTTCGCAGTTTTTCAGCGTGACCGTCACGAAAAACGTCGTCCCGACGCCCTTTTCCGATTCGACGCGGATCGTGCCGTTCATCATCTCCACGATCCTTTTGGCGATCGCCATGCCGAGACCGGTGCTGCCGTACTTGTTCGTGCGGCTGCTGTCCTCCTGGGAAAAGGCCTCGAAGATCCTGGGAAGGTACTCCTTGTCCATTCCGATGCCGGTATCCTCGACGCAGAAGCGCAGCGTGGACTGATCCTCAAACACGGCCGTCCGCTCCACGGTCAGCGTAACGCTCCCCGGCGCGTCGGTAAACTTGACGGCGTTGGACAGGATGTTGATCAGCACCTGCTTGAGCTTCATATCGTCGCCGATATAGGCGTCGTCCACCTTGCCCAGAATGCGGCACTCATACGTAAGTCCCTTGTCGCCGCACTGGGACGTGACCATCGTATTGATCTCCTCCAGCATGGCGCTGAAGGAAAACTCCTCCCTGCGCAGGACCATGCGGCCGGACTCGATCCGGCTCATGTCGAGGATATCGTTGATAAGGCCCAGCAGGTGCCGCGCGCTCCTGCCGATCTTCCGGAGATAATCCCGCGTCTGCTCGCTGAGCGTTTCGTCGCGCAGGGCAAGCGTATCCAGCCCGATGATGGCGTTCATGGGCGTGCGGATCTCATGGCTCATGCTGGAGAGGAAGGACGTCTTCGCCTTGTTCGCCTCCTCCGCCTCGGAAAGCGCGGCGCTCAGCGCCTCCTGCAGCCTCTGCCGTTCCTCCAGCTGCTGGTTCAAATCGTCGAAATGCTGCTGCAGGCGGTCGCGCATAAAGCGGAAGGTGCTGGTGAGGACGCCGGCTTCATCCTTGCTTTCGTAGTCCAGCTCCACGTCGTATTCGCCGGCGGCCAGCCTTTTCGCCGCCTCGGTCAGCCTTCCCAGCGGATTCGTCACGCGCTTCGCCGCCAGCATGGTAAAGGCCGCGAAAAACAGCAGGATCAGCACGCCCGTGATCGCAAACACCCTGGTGAGGCTGTGCGAGGTGGAGTTGATCTCGGATTCCTGCACCACGGCGACCAGCTTCATGCCGTTGGTCAGGGTGCTGTAGGTCATCTGCCATTTCGATCCGTTTTTGTCGTAGCGGATCAGCTTCTGTGAGGAGGACTCCCGGTGCATCTCCTCCGCCGCGCGGACCGGCTCGGGATAATATGCGTCCAACTCCGTCCCCATCTCATAATCAGGGTGATAAAAGACGCGGGCGCTTTCGCCCGTCAAGGCGAAATATCCCGTATTGAAGTTGGTGAACTGCTGGATTTGCGTCACCAGGGTGTCAAACCGGATATCCATTCCGATGACCCCGATAAAGGTCCCCGCCTTGTATACGGGAACGACATACGAGACGACCCAGCCATCCATGGTGCTTCTGTAATACGGCTCGATCCAGCTGGGCACGCCCTGCTTCAGCGGGATGTAATACCAGCCGACGCTGGCGGTGTCCTCCGGGTCGGAGGATGCAAGGTCCGTCAGCTCCGCCCTCTGAAAATCGGGCGTCCCTCTCTTCAGGCAGAAAAAGCCCTTCGCGGCGGAGGTGATCTCCGGATTGATGCGGTAGTAGTAGGAGGCGATGCCGTTGGTGTGGTTCGCGATGCTCCGGAACGCGCCCTCGATAAAGGCGAGATGCTCGTCAAAGTAGCGGTCCATTTCCCTTCTCTGGCTGTCGCTGCGGCCGGGGCGCTCCGTAACGCCGCTTCCGGAAGCGCCCAGCACGCCGCCCTCCGTCAGGGCGACGCTGTCCAGAGAATCCACGGCATAGCGGGAGATCATGTCGACAGACTGCTGAATGCTGTCAAGGTACTCGTTCAGCGCGTCCTTTCTGTTCTCGCAGCCGTTTTCCAGCGTGCCTCTTCCGCCGTAGACGCCCATCAGGATCGCGCCGCGGTCCAGCGCCAGCTGGAGCGCGCGCCGGACGCGCACGTCGTCCAGCGGTTTTACGGACTCGTTCAGGACGATGTAGGACAGGCCGACCCTTCTTCCGTGACAGAGCCGGTCCTGATAGGCCGCCCCGCGAATGAAGAATTCCGCGTCCGTTCCCAGGTTTTCCAGGTCCAGAATATCCAGCTCGCCGTCCTCGAACATGAGCCGCTTGGCCTCGGAGTCCATCACAAACTGCATGAGGATGCCGCCGCAGCCGGGAGCGCCGGACCAGCAGTTCGGGTTGGCGGTCAGGATCAGGCTGCTGCCGGGATCCCACTCCCTGAAAATGAACGGGCCGGTCCCGACCGTGACCGCCGGGTCCGTTCCGAAGCTGTCCCCCGCCGCAACGGTGGTCTCCTCGTCCAGAATGGATGCGCCGGGAATGGAAAGGCAGGCAAGAAACGCCGCGTAGGGCTCGGAAAGCGTGACGGAAAAGTCCAGATCGCTGATGGCCCGGAAGCCCTCCAGCCTCTCCGCGCCGCCCTCCTTCAGCTCCTCCGCGCCCAAAATAAACTCGCCGATATCCGCGACGTTGGAATCGGGATGTGTCAGGAGCCTTGTCAGGGTGTATTCCACATCACATTTCGTTTCATCCTACAACCCTTTCGATAAAAAGCGGATGTGAAAAAACGTGAGTTTTTTCACATCCGCTTTTCCGTTGGTTTCTGTCATCGCTCAAAGGACCACGCCGTCCTTGAAAATGGATATCTCCCGCGCGCCGCGCCGCTCCGAGCAGGTCCGTTCGCCGCTCGCGACACGGAGCACATGGTCCAGCAGCCGCTCCGCCGCGGCGTCCGGGTCCTCCCCCTGCGCGACGGTCCCGGCGTTGAAGTCGATCCAGCCGGGCTTATGCTCAAAAAGCGCGGTGTTGGTGGCGATCTTCACTGTCGGCGCCGGCGCGCCGAAGGGCGTTCCGCGTCCGGTGGTGAACAGGATCAGATGCGCGCCGGCGGCGGTCAGGTCCGTGGCGGACACCAGATCGTTGCCGGGGCCGGAGAGCAGGTTGAGCCCCCTGCGCGTCACCGGCTCCGCGTAGTCCAGCACGTCGACGATCTGCGCGCTGCCGCCCTTCTGGACGCAGCCGCAGGACTTGTCCTCCAGCGTGGTGATGCCGCCCGCCTTGTTGCCGGGGCTGGGATTCTCGTAGACCACCTGCCCGTGGCTGACGAAGTAGTCCTTGAAGCGGTTCACCATGTCCACCGCCCGGTCGAACACCGCGCGGCTCTCGCAGCGGGAGAAGAGGATGCTCTCCGCGCCGAACATCTCCGGCACCTCGGTGAGCACCGTCGACCCGCCGAGCGCGATCAGGCGGTCGGAGAAGCGTCCGACCGTCGGGTTCGCCGTCACGCCGGAGAGCCCGTCCGAGCCGCCGCACTTCATGCCGACGACCAGCTCGCCCGCCGGGATCGTCTCGCGGCGGAACCGCCCCGCGTAGTCCGCCAGCTCCCGCAGCAGCGCGCCGCCCGCCGCCAGCTCGTCCTCGACCTGCTGGCAGACGAGGAATTTGACGCGGTCGTCGTCCCATTCGCCGAGCTCTGCCCTGAACTGCTCCATCGTCAGGTTCTCGCAGCCGAGGCCCAGCACCAGCACGCCGCCGGCGTTCGGATGCCGCGCGAGCGCCGCGAGCAGCCTTCTGGTCTGCGCGTGGTCGCCGCCCATCTGGCTGCAGCCGAAGGGGTGCGGAAAGGCGTACAGCCCCTCGACGCTGCCGGAGACCAGATGCTGGTTCTCCCGCGCGAGCGCGGCGGCGACGCTGTTGACGCAGCCGACCGTCGGGATGATCCACAGCTCGTTGCGCACCGCCGCCCGCCCGTCGGCGCGGCGATAGCCCTCGAAGCTGCGCGGCGCGACGTCCGGCAGCGGGAACGTCTTGTGCTCGTAGACGTAGTCCGCGCTCTCGGAAAGCCCCGTGCGGACGTTGTGGACATGCACCCAGCAGCCCGCGGGGATGTTCTCCTTCGCGACGCCGATCGGACAGCCGTACTTGACGACGCTCTCCCCCGCCGCGATCCCGCGCAGGGCGAGCTTGTGCCCGCGCGCGACGTCCTCCCGCGCCGTGACGGCTTCGCCGTTTATCGTAAACGTCTCGCCCGCGCGGATATCCTCCAGCGCCACCGCCACGTTGTCCAGCGGATGGATCCTGATGAGCTTCATGGTCTTTCCTCCATTTTATACTGATACCTGATAAAAATGCTTGAAAAGCATTTTTATAGCGCCGAAGGCGCGTAGGTATCGCATGAGACGGCATGACGCGCTTTGCGCGGCATAAGCGTGCGCAGCACGCGGGATTTCAAATCAATCATTTTGATTTGAAATCAGTATTACAGGGGAGCGGGCCGCCGCCCGCTCCCCGTATCGTTCAGCATTCCCGAAGCGCCTCGTACATTCCCGTCTCGCCGATCCGCTCCAGATCGGCGGCGACCGCTTCTTCAAAGCCGGGGATCGCCGCGAGCGCGCCGTCCCACATCCGTTCGTTCTGCACGACCGCGCGCGCGAGCGAGCGCGCGTCGTCCCCCGCGTGTTCGCGGAAGAAATCCAGCACCCACGCGTCGTCGCGCGCGTCTCTCCCGTCCCGGTAGAACGCGGCGTACGCCGCGAACGAGAACGTCAGGCAGCGCGGCAGGCTGCCGAACCGTTTGACATATTCGCTCACGCTCGGCAGCACGCGCGCCTTCCACTTGGCGGTGGAGTTGAGCGCGATGTCCAGCAGGCGGTGGTCGATGTACGGATTGTTGAAGCGATCGAGCACCGAGGCGGCAAAGTCCGTCAGCTCGTCTTTCGGCAGGTCGAGCGTCGGGATGATCTCGTCGAAGAGCGCGCGGTTCAGAAAGCCGCGGATCACCTCGTCCTCCATGCACTCGCGCACGATGGCCTTCCCCGCCAGATGCGCCGCGAGTACCATCGACGTGTGCGCGCCGTTCAAAATGCGCACCTTGCGCTGCTTGTAGGGCGTCACATCGTCCACCACGCGGATGGGGAGCCCCGCCTTTTCAAACGGCAGCTCGTCCGCAATGCTCCGCGGCCCCTCGATGACCCACGCGGCGAACAGCTCGCCGGTGTCGAGAAGGGCGTCCTCGTAGCCGAGCGTTTCGTACAGCGCGTCCGCCTCCGCCTTGGGCGAGCCGGTGACGATGCGGTCGACCAGCGTGGAGCAGAACCGGTTCTCCCGCTCCACCCACGCGGCGAATTCCGGCTCCAGCCCCCAGAGCCGGACGTACTCGTTCACGCAGCGCTTCAGCTCGTCGCCGTTGCGGTCGATCAGCTCGCAGGAAAGGATAAGAAATCCCTTTCCGCCGAGCCGCCAGCGCTCGTGGAGAAACGCCGTCAGCTTCGCCGGGAAGCTCGCGGGCGGCGCGTCGGAGCGCTGGCAGGCTGGGTCGAAGACGATACCCGCCTCGGTGGTGTTGGAAACGATGAAGCGCAGGTCGGGATTTTTCGCGCACTCCAGCAGCTCCGCCCAGTCGCGCTTGGGGTCGAGGCAGCGCGAGACGCAGGAGATCACGCGCGTCCGCTCCGCCGCCGCGCCGTTCTCGCGTCCGCGCAGGAGCAGCGTGTAGAGCCCCTCCTGCCGCGCGTAGAGGTCCGCGGATTCGGGGTGTCCGCCGCGCGGCTGCACGAGTACGACCTTGGCGTCGAAGCCCGCCTTTTCGTTCATCTGGTCGATAAAGTCCTCGGCAAACGCGCGCAAAAAATTGCCCTCGCCGAATTGCAGCACCCGCTCCGGCGCCTCCCGGAGCAGGAAGCCGTCATAGCCCGCCTCCGCGAGCGTCTGATAAGTCAGCTGCTTCATGTGTTTTCCCTCACAGGCCGAAATACCGCGCGGCGTTGCGATAGCTCACGCCCTCGACGATGCGCCGCAGCGCCTGCTCGTCGTTCGGGAACTCGCCGTTTTCCACCCATTTTCCGATCAGGTTGCAGAAGATGCGGCGGAAGTAGTCGTGCCGCGCGTAGCTGAGGAACGAGCGCGAATCCGTCAGCATCCCGACGAAGTTGCCGAGCAGGCCGAGGTTCGCCAGCGAGCGCAGCTGCGCCTCCATGCCATCGCGGGTGTCCATGAACCACCACGCGGAGCCAACCTGGATCTTGCCGGGCACCTCGTCGGACTGGAAGCAGCCCGCGAGCGTGCCGAGCATGTCGTTGTCCACGCCGTTGAGCGAGTAGAGGATCGTCTTGGGGCACTCGCCGGTCCTGTCCAGTGCGGAGAGAAGCTGCGCGATCTGCACGCCGCAGGAGGTCTGCGCGATCATGTCGAAGCCGGTGTCCGGCCCCAGCGCGGCAAAGAGCCGCTCGTTGGCGTTGCGATAGCAGGAATAGTGCAGCTGCATGGCGATGTTGAGGCGGTGATACGCCCTGCCGAGGCACAGCAGGATCGCGGTCTGGTACTGCTCCGCCTCCTCCGGCGTGATTGCCTCGCCGCGCAGCGCCCTCAGGTAGACGGCGTTGACCTGCTCCGGCGCGGCGGGACGGAACGGGATGTAATCGAGACCGTGGTCGCTGGCGCGGCAGCCCATTTTCGCGAAGAATTCCAGCCGTTCGGTCAGCGCGCCGCAGACGTCCTCGACGGTCGGGAGACTCTCCCTGCCGACGCTCGCGGCGAGCTTGCCGATGTATTCGACAAAGCCGGGCTTGTGGATATTGATCGCCTTGTCAGGGCGGAAGGACGGGCAAACCCTGACCTTCACGCTCGGGTCCGCCGCGAGCTTTTCGTGCCACTCGAGGCTGTCCGCGGGATCGTCGGTCGTGCCGATGAAGGCGACGTTCGCCCGCTCGATGATGCCGCGCACGGTGAGACCGGGATCGTTTTGCAGCTTGTCCGCGCAGATGTCCCAGATCTCCTGCGCGGTTGCGGGCGTGAGCGGCTTGTCGACACCGAAGAACTGCCGCAGCTCGAGGTTGCACCAGTGGACCATCGGGTTCCCGATGGCGAGCTGCAGCGCCTCGACGAACTTCAAATAGCGCTCGTACGCCGGCTTGTCGCCGGTGACATAGTCCTCGGGCACGCCGTTGGAGCGCATCACGCGCCACTTGTAATGGTCGCCGAAGTAGCTGCCGTCCGGCTGCCTGCCGCCCAGCCATACCTCGGTCAGATCGTTGAAGCGGCGGTTTTCATAGATTTCGCGCGGAGAGATGTGGCAGTGGTAGTCCACCAGCGGCTGCGTTTCCGCAATGCCGTGGAACAGCTGCCGCGCCGTCTCGGTCTCCAGCAGGAAATCCCGGTCCATAAAGGGCTTCATGTTCGTGACGCCTCCCTCTCAGCGCTGAATCCTGCCGGAGCCGTCGCCTCCGGCGAGCTTCTCGACCTCGGCGACGCCGACCATGTTGTAGTCGCCCTCAATGGAGTGCTTGAGCGCGGACGCCGCCACCGCGAACTCCACCGCCTCCTGCGTGGACTTGCCGGAGAGCAGGGAGTAAATGAGGCCGCCGCCGAAGCTGTCGCCGCCGCCCACGCGGTCGATGATGTGCAGCTCGTACTTCTTGGAGAAGCAGTATTCGTCGCCCCTGGCGTCGTAGAGCATGGCGCTCCAGCCGTTGTCGCTGGCGGAGTGGGACTCGCGCAGCGTGATGGCGACCTTTTCAAAGCCGAACCTGTCGGCAAGCTGTCTTGCGACGGACTTGTAGCCCTCGCGGTTGAGTTCGCCCGCGGTGATGTCGGTCGCCTCCGCCTCGATGCCGAACACGTCCTTGGCGTCCTCCTCGTTGGAGATGCACACGTCGACATATTGGCACAGCTCGGTCATCGCCTCGCGCGCCTGCTGACGGGTCCAGAGCTTGCCGCGGTAGTTGAGGTCGCAGGAGACCTTGACGCCGTGCGCCTTCGCCGCCTTGCACGCCTCGCGGCAGATGTCGACGACGTTGGGGCCGAGCGCCGGGGTGATGCCCGTGAAGTGGAACCAGTCCACACCCTCGAAGATCGCGTCCCAGTCGAAGTCCGCGGTCGTCGCCTCGGCGATGGCGGAGTGCGCGCGGTCGTAGATGCAGACGCTGCCGCGCTGGCTCGCGCCCTTTTCGTTGTAGTAGATGCCGACGCGGTCGCCGCCGCGCACGATCCTGCTCGTGTCCACGCCGTAGCGGCGCAGGCTGTTCACCGCGCACTGGCCGATGGCGTGGGCGGGCAGCTTCGTCACATAGACGGCGTCCATGCCGTAGTTGGCAAGCGACACGGCGACGTTCGCCTCGCCGCCGCCGAAGGAAAACTCCAGGTGATCCGCCTGCACAAAGCGCTCATAGTTGTAGGGCTGGAGCCGAACCATCAGCTCGCCGAAGGTTACGATCTTAGGCATATCAAAACTCCTTTGCTGTTTTATGAATACAATTTTCAGTACGCTGCGCTTACTGGACCAAATGGATCGCGAAGCCGCCGAATTCGCCCTTGAGATAGACGAACTTCGCCGCGCCCTTGTCGTTGTACTGGATGCTTGCCGGGTCGAACTCCACGCCACGCCTGCCGAGGTGGTACATCGCGCGCTCGACGCTGTTGGTCCTGAAGCCGATGTGACCCTTCGTGCCGGGGCCGACGCCGGACATGTACTCGACGGCGTCGCCCGCGAACCAGGATTTGCTGGTCTCGCGCGGGGCGAGGCCGAGCATTGCCTGCAGCATCCCCGCGAGCCGCTTCGCCTCCTCCGCGTCCGCGCAGTTGACGCCGACGTGCGCGAGCCGGATGCCGAGCATGGTGCTGACCGCGTCCTTGCAGATGGCGGTGATCTCGTCCCAGCGCTCTCCGGCGATAAGGTCCTTCTTCACCATCCAGGTCCCGCCGCAGGCGAGGATCTGGTCGAAGGAGAGATAGTCCATCAGGTTCTTCGTGTTCACGCCGCCGGTCGGCATCCACATCAGCTTGCGGTAGGGACCGGCAAACGCCTTGAGCTTCTTCACGCCGCCGTTGTCCTCGGCGGGGAAGAACTTGACCGCCTCGAGCCCCAGCGCCATCGCCTGCTCCATCTCGCCGCCGGTGGCGGTGCCGGGGAGCATCAGTGCGCCCTTGCTGAGTCCGTACTTCACGGTGTCGGGGTTAAAGCCGGGGCTGACGATGAACTTCGCGCCCGCGGCGAGGGCGCGGTCGAGCTGCTCGTGCGTGGTGACGGTGCCCGCGCCGACGAGCATCTCCGGCACCTCGGCGACGATGGCCTTCATCGCCTCCTCCGCCGCGTCGGTGCGGAAGGTGACCTCCGCAGCGGGCAGGCCGCCGGCGACCAGCGCCTTCGCGAGCGGGACCGCCTTCGCGGCGTCCTCAATGGCGATGACCGGCACGATGCCGATCCGGGAAATGGTTTTCAACACTTCATTCATAGCCAGACGATCCTCCTATGGCGTAAATTGAAAACGTTCGTTGAGCCAGGTCCTGCACAGGCCGAGCCACGCGCCGCGCGCCGCGTCCGGCGTTTCGACCTCCTGCGTGCAGACGGAAATGCCGTGCGCGCCGCCGGCAAACAGATGGCACTCGTAGGGGACGTGCGCGCGCTGCATGGCGGAGACGAGCAGCAGCGTGTTCTCCACCGGCACGCTTTCGTCCCCCGTGCAGTGCCAGACGAAGGTGGGCGGCATCCGTTCCGTGACGTGCTTTTCAAGCGACAGCAGCTCCCGCAGCGTTTCGTCGCCGCCCGTGACGTTGTCCGCGGACTCCCGGTGCGCGAATTCGCCCGTCGTGATCACGGGATAGCTGAGCGCCAGCGCGTCGGGACGGCACGCCTCGCCCAGCTCCAGCTCGTGCCAGAGCACGCCGAGGCTCGCGGCGAGGTGCCCGCCCGCGGAAAAGCCGAGCACGCCGACGTGCCGCGGCTCGATGTGCCACTCCGCCGCGCGCTCGCGCACGATGCGCACCGTCTCCGCCAGCTCGCGCAGCGGTCTGAGCCCGCCGGCGTGCTCTCCGGTCGAGTACTCCAGCAGCAGCGTCTGGTAGCCCATCGCGGCGAACGCGAGCGCCGCGGGGTCCCGCTCCCGCGGGGAGAGCCAGCGATAGCACCCGCCCGCGCAGACAATGAGCGCGGGACGGGTCCTGTGCGCGACGAGCCGGTCATGGTCCTCGTGCAGATAGAGCGTGACCGGCGCGCCGTTTGCCGAAAAATGTATCACATTCATAGTAACAGATAATCCCCGCGCTGTGAAGCCTTCTCAGGAAAGTGCCCGCGTTTTTTCGGGACGCTTTACGGCTGCTTGCCGATGTAGGCGAGGATGCCGCCGTCGACGTAGAGCACATGCCCGTTGACGAAGTCGGAGGCGTCGGAGGCGAGGAACACCGCGGGGCCCATCAGGTCCTCGGGCGTGCCCCAGCGCGCCGCCGGCGTCTTGGCGACGATGAACTGGTCGAAGGGGTGGCGGCTTCCGTCCGGCTGACGCTCGCGCAGCGGCGCGGTCTGCGGCGTGGCGATGTAGCCCGGCCCGATGCCGTTGCACTGGATGTTCGCCCCGCCGTACTCCGAGCAGATGTTGCGCGTGAGCATCTTGAGCCCGCCCTTGGCGGCGGCGTAAGCGGAGACGGTCTCGCGTCCCAGCTCGCTCATCATCGAGCAGATGTTGATGATCTTGCCGTGACCCTTTTCGATCATGCCGGGGATGACCGCCTTCGCGCAGATGAACGGCCCGATGAGGTCGATGTCGACGACCTGGCGGAAGTCCTCCGCGCTCATCTCGGTCATGGGGATGCGCTTGATGATGCCGGCGTTGTTGACGAGGATGTCCACGCCGCCGAGCTCCTCCTTGATCTTCGCGACCAGCTCCGCGACCTCGTCCTCCTTCGTCACGTCGGCGATGTAGCCGCGCGCGTCGATGCCCTTCGCCTTGTAGTCGGCGAGCGCCTTGTCCAGATTTGCCTGCGTGCGGCAGTTGAACACGATCCTCGCGCCCGCGCCGGCAAGCGCCTCGGCGATGGCGAAGCCGATGCCGTACGCCGCGCCGGTGACGAGGGCGACCCTGCCCTCCAGGGAAAAGCTCTTCATGATATCCATTTCAAACAACCTCCGTCCTTACTTCAGCTCGTTGGTCGCGATGACGTCCATGTCGTCAAACTCCTGGTTCTCGCCGCCCATCGCCCAGATGAACGTATAGCTGCTCGTTCCGGCGCCGGCGTGGATCGACCACGACGGGGAGATGACCGCCTGCTCGTTGCGCATGACGATGTGGCGGGTCTCCTGCCCCTGTCCCATCATGTGGAACACGACGTCGCTCTCCGGCACGTCGAAGTACATGTAGACCTCCATGCGGCGCTCGTGCGTGTGCGCGGGCATGGTGTTCCAGACGCTGCCGCTCTCGAGCACGGTCATGCCCATCGAAAGCTGGCAGGTCTTGAGCACGTCGGGATGGATGAACTGGTTGATGACGCGCTTGTTGGACGTCGCCGCGTCGCCGCAGGGACGCTTCGCCGCGTCGGCGAGCTTCAAAAGCCGCGTCTCATAGCTGCGGTGCGCGGGCGCGGACACCATGTAAAACTTCGCGGGCTTTTCCGCGTCGTCGCTGGAGAAGACGACCTCCTTCGCACCCATCGTGATATACAGGCAGTCCTTGCGGCCCAGCGCGTAGACCGTGCCGTCGACCGTGATCTTTCCGGCCTCGCCGATGTTGAAGATGCCGATCTCGCGGCGCTCGAGGAAGTAGTGCGTGCCGAAGTTCGCCCACACGTCGATGCCCTTGTCGATGGAGACCGCCTCGCGGACGGGCATGCAGCCGAGCGTGACCATGCGGTCGACGTGGCTGTAGACCGCGACGACCTCGTCGGGGCGGTAGAGATTTTCGATCAGGAACTCGCGGCGGAGCTCCTCGGTGGTGTAGCGCTTCACGTCGTTGGGATTCGCGGAATAACGGATGTCCATGATAGTTTCAAGCCTCCTAAATAAGTATCGGTTTTTTACTTGATGACCGCCTCGGTCGCGGCGTCGAACAGGTAGACGTTTTCATACGGGACGGAGAAGGTGATCGCGCTGTCGGTCTCCGGCGTGTCGTGCGGGTCGACCTTCAGGATCGCCTGCTCTCCGCCCATCGTGATATAGACGTTCGTGTTGTCGCCGAGCATTTCCGTCAGCTCCACCCCGGCGCGCAGCACATAGGCGTTCTCCCGCTCGCCGGGCAGCGCCGCCTCCGGGCGGAAGCCGAAGACGAGCTCCTTCCCCTCGTACCGCGCGAGCCGGTCCCCCAGCTTGTGCCTCAGGTCGAGCGAGGCGTCCCCGACGGAGATGCGGCCGTCCCGGACGGTTTCCCGGATGAAGTTCATCGGCGGCTCGCCGATGAAGCCCGCGACAAAGAGGTTGGCGGGCTCGAAGTACAGCTCGCGGGGCGTGCCCACCTGCTGGACCCAGCCCTCCTTCATCACCACGATGCGGTCCGCCATGGTCATCGCCTCGGTCTGGTCGTGCGTGACGTAGATGGTGGTCGCGCCGGTCTCGCGGTGGATCTGCGTGATCTCGGAGCGCATGGTGACGCGCTGCTTGGCGTCGAGGTTGGAAAGCGGCTCGTCCATCAAAAACACGCCCACCTTGCGGATGATGGCGCGCCCGATGGCGACGCGCTGGCGCTGGCCGCCGGAGAGCGCGCGCGGCAGGCGGTCCAGATAGTCCGTCAGGCCCAGAATGCGCGCGGTGCTGCGCACCCTCTCGTCGATGTAGTCCTCGTCCGCGCCCTGAAGCTCCAGCCCGAAGGCGATGTTGTCGTACACGGTCATCTGCGGATAGAGCGCGTAGCTCTGAAAGACCATGGCGACGCCGCGCTCGCGGGGGCCCATCTCGTTGGCGCGTTTGCCGTCGATGAGGAATTCGCCGTTGCTGATGTCCTCCAGCCCCGCGATCATGCGCAGCGTCGTGGACTTGCCGCAGCCCGACGGGCCGACGAAGACGATAAACTCGCCCTTCTCCATCTCCAGGTTGAAGTCGTGGACGGCATGATAGCCGTTGGGGTAGATCTTATTGATCTTTTTGAGCGTCAAATAAGCCATATTGCCACCTCATTTCAGCACGGAAAGGTCATACCACGGATCGAGATGCTTTGCGGTGCCGCGCGCCATCTCCCGGAAGAGCCGCCGCCCGGTCTCGCAGTCAAGCCCCAGGCACAGCGGCTGGGCGAGGAACGCCTCCCCGATCGCGCCCAGGTCTCTTGCCCGGATGCCCGCGTACAGGTTTTCCAGATTCAGCGCGTTGGCGGAAACCAGAGAGAGCACTCCTCCCGGCAGCGGCTGCGCCGTGATCGGGCGCACGCTGTCCCGGTCGAAGACGCAGTTGGTCTCCACCACGGTCCCGCGGGGAAGCTGCGGCATCTGCCCGACGTTGACGGTGTTGGCGTTGGAAACGACCGCGCCGAAGCCCAGAATGGCGAGCATCAGCCTTACCAGCTCCTCGGAGCTTTTTTCCAAAGCAACGTCCGCCCTTCCGTCCGCCATCGCCGCGGACGATTCGAGCTTTTTCTCCCGGTCCCGGCGCCGGTAGTCCACGCTCGTGAGGTGGCAGAGCCAGCGCTCCGCGGCCTCCGGGCCGTCCAGATACCACGCCTTGGGAAGAAACTCGACCAGATGCCGGTCCCCCGCCGCGGCGAGCGCGCCGAAGCGCCGGAAAAGGTCCATCTTGACCTTGTTGCCGCAGGTAAACGGGTCGAAGCGCCAGTTCTCCGGCGCGATGCCGTGCTTTTCCACATAGCCGGTCTCGTAAAACCGCTCGATGAACGGCGGCAGGAGCGCGAGCACGTCGGCGTCCTCCCAGCGCGCGCGGGTGATCCAGGTGAAGTGGTTGATCCCCGAGGCGTCCACCGTCAGCTCGTGCCGGTCGGGGCGGGGCACGCCGAGCTGCTCGTGCACCGCGCAGCAGAGAAAATCCTCCGCGTGGAACACCTCGTGGCAGCAGCCGAACGCCTTGATCTCCGGGAACACGTCAAAGAGCGTTTTGACGAGGATCGTCATCGGGTTGGTCAGGTTGATGACCCACGCCTCCGGACAGCATTTGCGAATGGCGCGGGCAAAGCCCTCGAACACCGGCACGGCGCGCATCGCGCGCAGCACGCCGCCGGGGCCGACCGTGTCGCCGACGCTCTGGTACACGCCGTACCGCTCCGGCGCGTGAACGTCGACCGCCATCTCGTCCAGCGTGCCCGGCAGGATCGAGATCGCGACGAAATCCGCGCCGTCCAGCGCGCGCTCGAGGTCGTCGTACACCGCGTAGTTCCAGCGGGAGCGCGCGTCGGGGTGGGCGTTGAGCCGCTCGCCGATGCGCCGGTTCTGCTCCGCCGCCTCACGGTCCACATCGTACAGCGCCAGCTCGCCGCCGAGCTCCTCCGTCAGCGTCAGGTCGTTCATGAACACCCTTGCCCAGGCGCGGGAGCCTCCGCCGATGTAAACCAGCTTGATATTCTTCACAAAAAAGGTCTCCTTTGCTTGGCAAAACGCCGAATTTCAATCGTCCGATCCGCCGCGGCATGGACAAAATAGGCAAAACGTGATAAAAGTAAATGTTACAGACCGTCGAAAAAGGGGTGTTTGTGTGAATCAGATCATCTATGTGGGAAAGCATCTGCTGACCTTCAGCGTCACCCGCCACGCGCACGACAGCTGGGAGCTGATCTATTGCACCGGCGGCGAGGGCACGATGGTTTTCGACGAATACCAGCTGCCCTACGAGCAGGACGACATCATCGTCATCCCGCCGAACACGCCGCACGTCAACGAGAGCCGCGAGGGCTTCACCAACATCCACATCAACATGCTCGACCCCACGCTCTCCGCCAAGTCTCCCCTGCTCGTGCGCGCCGACAGCAGCGGCTTTCTGCTCAACGCCTTCTCCGCCGCGTTCTTCTACTACAGCGAGCCGGCGCAGAGCACCGCCGCCCTGCTCTCCGCCTACGGCGACCTTATCTGCTGCCACCTGATGGCGAGCCAGAGCGCCCCGGCGCGCAGCAAGGTCGTGGAGCAGATCGAAAGCGCCATCATCCGCAACTATCCGGACTGCGATTTCGAGCTGGATGAGTTTTTGCGCTCTTTCCCGTTCAGCGACGACTATCTGCGCAAGCTCTTCAAGCGGGAGACCGGCGTCACGCCGCACCGCTTCCTCAGCGACAAGCGGCTGGAGATCGCGGCGTCCTGCCTCAGCTCGACGCACACCGATGCCCAGAACGTCACCGAGGTCGCGCACCTGTGCGGCTTCCGCGAGCCGCTCTACTTCTCCCGGATGTTCAAGAAAAAGTACGGCGTCGCGCCGAGCAATTACTCCCTGCACCTCGCCGGGGAGGCGGAGCCGGACAGAAGCTCGGAGAGCATGAAGATCAAGATGTGAGACGCTTGATCTCCGTATAGCAGAGCAGGAACGGGGCGACGCCCTTCGCGTCGTTGCGCACGACTGGCTCGGAGATATAGTACTCATAGGTCCCGTCGCGCCGGCGGTCGCTCTCGGGGCCGAGGCCCGCGACGAGGCAGATGCCGTCCAGCTCAAGCGTTCCCCCCGCGAGGGACAGATTCCGCTTCAGGATGCCGTGAAAGGTCTTTTCGCCTTTCGCGGCATATTCTTGTTCCAGCGCGCCGAGCCGCGCGCCCTTGAGCATGGCATAGGCGAGCATACAGCTCCCGCTGGTCTCGAGATAGTTGCCCGGACAGCCGCCGCGGTCGACGACCTGCCAGTACATCCCGCTCTCCGCGTCCGCGAAGCGGGAGACGTCGGCGGCAAGCTCCCGGAGCAGCTCGCGGACGCGGCCGCGCCCCTGCTCCGGCGGAAGGATCTCCGCGAGGTCCGCCAGCGCGACGGCGTACCAGCCGATGCTCCGCAGCCAGAAGCTCTTCGAGCAGCCCGTCGCCGGGTCCGCCCAGAAGGCGCTGCGGCTCGCGTCGTAGCCATGGTAATAGAGGCCGGTCTCCGCGTCCCGCATCCGCTCATGCACGGTTTCGAGCTGGCGCAGCGTGTCGGAGCAGTCGCCCGCGCCGAAGCGCGTCTCATAGAGCGCGTAGAACGGCTGCGCCATATAGATGCCGTCCAGCCACACCTGCTCGGGGTAGATTTTCTTGTGCCAGAAGCTGCCCTCGGCGGTGCGCGGCTGCCGCGCGAGCTGCCCGCGCAGCACGCCGGCGGCCTTTTTGTATTTCTCCTTGCCGGTCTTGTCGTACAGCTCGAACAGCACGCGCCCCTCGTTGACGTCGTCGAGGTTGTATTTTGCCTCGTCATAGGTGCGGATGCCGCCGTCCGGCAGGATGAAGTGGTCGATCAGGCGCTCGGTGAAATCGAAGTACCGGCTCTCCCCGGTGAGCTCCGCCAGGCTCAGCAGCGCCGTCGCCATGCACCCGTCGATGTAGTTCCAGCTCGCGCTCTTGCCCTGGCGCAGCTTTTCGATGTTCCACGCGGTGCGCTCCGGCGTCGATTCCTCGACCAGCCGGGTCACATAGGCGTCGATCTGCTCATACATGGGCCTGCTCCTCGTTGAAACGATCGGTCTCGATGCTCTCGCAGTGGTTCGCGGTCAGTTTTTCGCCCTCCACGCCCTCCAGCGTCACGCCGTGCACGCGGATGCGCCGCACGTTGTCGAGGTAGAGCCCCATGCGGCAGCGCTTTTTGGCGAAGTTTTCCATGATCGGCACGCCCGGCTTCGCGTCCGGCGCGAAGGACACGCTGACGTTTTCCAGCGTCACGGCGTCGATGGGCGATTCGGGCAGGCCGTCGATGTAGCACGCCGCCACCTCCGCGCCCGTGCAGACGAGGTTGCGGAAGCGGAAGCTGCCGAGGCGCGGCGTGCGCTCGTCCACGGGCAGCTTTTCGCGCGACCAGACGTATTCGCTCTCGCGGTCCGGGTCGCAGCAGTTGTACCACATGTTCACCGCGATCGGCGTCAGCACGCCTTCCATGCGGATGTTGTCAAAGCTCACGTTGTCGACGACGCAGTTTTTTCCGCGTCCGCGGCGGGTCTTGATGCGCAGCCCGCGGTCCGTGCCGCGGAACAGGCACTGCGAAACGCTCAGGTTCCGCACGCCCGCGCCGATCTCGCTGCCCAGCACCACCGCGCCGTGTCCGTGCTCCATCAGGCAGTTGCGGATGACGTGATGGTCGGCGGGGACGTTGAGCGTCGAGCCCAGCCCGATCTTGCCGGACTTGATCGCTATGCAGTCGTCCCCGACCGTGAAGCGGCAGCCGACGATGCTGACGCGGTCGCAGGACTCGGGGTCCAGCGCGTCGGTGTTCGGGCTGTTTTTCGGCGCGGTGACACGCACGTCGCAGAAGGAGACGTCTTCGCAGTAGTAGGGGTGCAGCTGCCACGACGGCGAGTTGCAGGCGTGGACGCCGTGCAGCGTCACGTTTTTGCAGCGGTTGAAGAACATCAGCCGCGGCCGCGCCGCCGGGAACTCGTGAAAGCCCGTCCAGAAGTCGCTGTTTTGCGCGTTGCCGTCCACCGTGCCGGGGCCGACGATTGTGATGTCCTCGGCATACTCCGCCGTGAGCAGGGACTGGTACATCGCCTGCGCGCAGCCCTCGAAGCCGCCGAAGTGCAGCTCCGCGCCGCCGTTCAGGTCCCGTACCGTTCCGGGGACGACGGGATAGCGCTCCCGCTCCGTCGAGCCGAGCAGGGTCGCCCCCTCGGCAAATTCCAGCGTGATATGGCTCCTGAGCGCCAGCGGCAGCGTCAGATACGTGCCCGCCGGGAAATAAAGCCGCCCGCCGGGAGGGAGAAATGAGATCGCCGTCCGGATCGCCGCGGTGTCCTCCCGAAGTCCGTCCCCGGCGGCGCCGAAATCGCGCACGCTGACGGCGCAGGTCTCCTCCCGCGTGCGGAAGGAGACCGTCTCGTCCAGGCCGTCCGCGCGGAGGCAAAGCGTATGCTCCGTTCCGGGCGCGAGGCCGAAGAGCGAGACGACGTTGGTCTCTCCCTCGCGCAGGGGCTTGCCGTCCAGCGTCAGGGCATAGCGTCGGGGCGAAAAGTACGGCGAATCGTTTTGCAGCTCGAAGCAGGCGGAGGTCGAGCTGAGACAGAGAAGCTCGAGCATAAAAAAGCTCCTTACCGCGCGCTCCGTTTCGCGTCCTCCACGACGGCGCGGAGCGTGCGCTTGATGAAGATAAAGAGAAGGTCGAAGCCGGTGTAAAACACGCCGAACAGGATCGGCCCGACGCCCAGCGGTCCCGCGCTCCCTCCCGACAGGGCGGAGAGCGCAAGGTTGAGCAGCGTATAGAGATAGTCGACGCACACCAGCGGTAAAAACGCGTAGACGATGTTCAGCGGGAAGGTGAGATAGCCCCTTTGCGGGAACATCATCCAGCGGTCCGCCGCGCCCTCGGTTTTGGCGAGGAAGCGCAGCGCGTTGTTGGTCAGAATATCCGTCACGACCCCCAGCGCCGCCCCGAAGACGAGCAGCAGGTCCAGCCGGTCGGCGACGTATCCGCTCAGCCCCCAGAAGATGAAGAAGCAGACCGAGCCCGCGAACCACATCTTGACGAGCAGCGCCTTCGCCCATTCGGCAAGGCGCAGCTTCGGTCCCGAGCGGTACTGCCGCAGCTCCTCCTCCGTGACCTCGGGCGAGTTGCTCTCGTCCGCGCCGATCAGATCGTCGACGGCCCGGGTGTGAAGCTTGTAGTAATCCGCGGCGGAGCGCTTTTGTTCGCCGGTCCCGCCGCCTTTTTTTCTCTCCGCCACGGCTTACGCGTCCTCGCCGGAGATGTCGATCTCGCCGAGAGAGCCGTTGTCCTCGACGACGACGGAGGTCTTGATCCTGCGCAGCAGCCTGCTGTAGACGGGCATCAGCGCGGTCAGCGCCGCCCCGGTGATCAGGATGGCGATGTGGTCCTGCAGCACGTTGTACGCCTGCGCGATGTAAACGGTCGACTTGTCGATGACGATGGGGTTGTCCGCGCGGTGAAGCGCGTCCAGGATGAGCGAGGAGTAGTAGAAATCACAGAAGACGATCAGCGCGATCATGGCGCCGGCGAGCACCAGCATCGGGATCACCGGCTTTTTCCTGCGCGGGAACGCGTTGAGGAAGCACATCAGCGAGAGCATGGAGAAGAGCATCGTCACAAAGCCGCACAGCCCCATGCCGGAGCCCTGGATCTTCGCCGTGGTGTCGGAGATGTGCGTGAGGTTGAGCGAATAGTACAGGAAAGCGACGCAGAAAACGAGCAGCGGGATGATCGAGGGCCGCCGCTTGAGCGCGACGACGCGCTTGCGCAAAAACTCCCTGCCGCGGCTTCCGCCCGCGGAGCCTGTCGAACGGTTCACGGCTTCACTCCCCCTCTCTGATCGCATCGCCGGTTTCCCTGTCGAAGAAGTGGCAGCGCTTGAAGGCGACCCGGACCTCGTCGCCCTCGCGGTAGTCGCACCAGCCGCGCAGCTTTGCCGAGAGCTTGCGCTCCGGGGTGTTGACGCCGCCGATATGCCCGTGGACGAGCGTGTTCATGCCGAGGTTCTCGTTGGAGAACACCTTCATGCCGATCTCGCCGTCCGCCTCCACGTCCTCCGGGCGGACGCCGAGCGTGATCTCGCGTCCGGCGTAGGGCCGCAAAAGCCCCTTCTCCCTCTCGCCGAGCGGAACGGAGAAGCCCTTGCCCTCCAGCTCGTTCTCGCGCACGGCGACGTCGAAGAAATTCATCGGCGGCAGACCGATGAAGCTCGCGACGAACCGGTTCGCCGGGGTGTCGTACAGCTCCAGCGGCGTTCCGACCTGCTGCACGTGCCCCATCGACATGCACACGATGCGGTCCGCCAGCGTCAGCGCCTCGGTCTGGTCGTGCGTGACGTAGAGCATCGTCGCCTTCAGGCGCTTGTGCAGCAGCAATATCTCGCGCCGGGTCGCGCCGCGCAGCTTCGCGTCGAGGTTGCTCAGCGGCTCGTCGAAGAGGAACACCTTCGGGCTGCGCACGATCGAGCGCCCCATCGCCACGCGCTGGCGCTGTCCGCCGGAGAGCTGCGCGGGCTTCTTGTTGAGCTGGCTCGTCAGGTCGAGGATCTCCGCCGCGGCGAGCACCTTCTTATGGATGACGTTGGGGTTCTCCTTGCGCAGCGTCAGGGAAAACGCCATGTTCTCGTAGACGGTCATGTGGCCGTAGAGCGCGTAGTTCTGGAACACCATCGCCATGTCGCGGTCCTTGGCGGGCGTTGCCGTGACGTCCCTGCCGTCGAGCAGGAGCCTGCCCGCGGTGATGTCCTCCAGCCCCGCGATCATGCGCAGCGTCGTGGACTTTCCGCAGCCCGAGGGGCCGACGAGCACGATCAGCTCTCCGTCCTTCACCTCGAGGTTGAAGTCGAACACCGCCTGGACCTTGTTGTCGTAGATCTTGTCAATATGCTGCATGCTGAGCTGAGCCATAGCCCGTTTCCTCCTTTACGCGGCGCGGGAATCCAGCGAGGCGACGTGCGCCGCGAGCGCGCGGCTGCGGACGACGCCGACCGCCGCCCCCGCCAGCAGGCACGCGGCGGAGAGGCAGAGGAAGGTCACCGTCGCGGCGAACTGCCCCTCGCTCATCACCGCGGTGGACACGTCCTGCACGGTGACGACGGCGCCGCGCGAGCGCATGGGGTAGATAAAGATGCGCGCGAGCTGCCCCAGCCCCAGCGCCGCCATCAGGTACGCGTATCCGATCTTGTAGTTCTTGACGCCCTCCGAGCAGAGAAACGCCGCGAGCATGAAAATCAGATTGTAGAGGATCGACGCACCGATGAGGATGTTGTAGTAATAGGCGCCGACGTCGGACTCGTAGATGCTGATGAAGAAGCAGACGTCGAAGAGGATGGCAAGCAGCGCGAGATTGGCGGACGCCTTGTTCTTCGTGAAGCGCATCCGGTCCAGCCGGAGCGTACGCTCGTCGTTCGCCGTCATGCCGCCGCCTCCTTTCCTCCGTTGAGCAGTTGTTTCTCCTCCCGCATGAGCGCGGCCTTCCAGACCGTGCTCGCGACCAGCGCGGCGGAGACCAGCAACGTCACCGCGAACACGGCGTAGTGGACGTCGAACCAGAAGGTCGACTCCGTGTAGGCGGTTTTCCAAAGCTCCGCGTGAGCGCGCAGCGCCTCAAAGTCGACGAGCAGGAACTTCGCCTTGTAGGCCTCGATGTAGCCGTGGGCCCAGACGGCTGTATAGACATTCGCCGCGGCGTAGGCGCCGACGGCCAAATAGTTTCCGATGTAATATTTCCGTCTCGTGTGCGTGTTGGTGAGGTAGAGCAGGCACGCGAGCAGGACCAGTCCGATGCTGTAGCGCAGCAGCACGCTGTTGAACTTCTGCATCGTGTAGTAGACGATGGAGCCCGGCACGTCGGTCTGCGTCAGATCGGTGGGGTTGCGCATCGTGGAGTAGAGCGTGTCGTACAGGTCGGTCATGATGCCGAGCGAATAGAGAAAGACGAGCGCGCTCGCAAACACTGCCAGAAGGCAGAGGACCTTTTGTACCGTCATCTGTTTTTTATACATGGTGGACCTCCCTGCCGCGGGGCGTCCGCCCCCGGAGAGGGGCGTGCCCTCTCCGGGATGCGGCGCATGGAAAGACTTTGCGCGAAGTTTGCTTACAGAGAATTGTAGTAGGTCAGCAGGCGATCCCACGCGTCCTGCTTGATCTGCAGGTACTGCGCGCCGCCCATGGCATCCTTCACGGTGTTGGCGGACTCCTCGGCGCCGGACATGCCCTGCTCGGTGTAGCCGCTGACGATCTGGTTGACGAACAGGCTCTCGCCGTCCTTGTTCTGGGAGAACTTGCCGTTGCTGCTCAGGTCGGTGTAGGTGTTGATGAGGTCGTTCTCCTGCTTGGTGGTCGGAAGAACGGTCGGGATCGAGGTGTACCACGGGTTGCTGGTCACGGCGAGCTCGGGGTGCTTGATGGTGCCCAGACCGATGGCGACGGAGATGTGGCCCGCGCCCTCCTTGCCGACCTCGTGCGTGCACTGGTACTCGAACGCCTGGCTCTTGGCGAAGCTGAGCGTGGAGCCGAGATACTGGCGCGCGTAGTTGGTGTAGTTGCCCTTGGCCTTCTCCCAGAGCTCGGCGTAGGTGGCGTCCGCGATCTCGGGCATCTGCTTGCCGTTGAAGTTGAAGGTCACGTAGCTGCCGTCGGAGTTGGTCTTGATGAACGCGTCGGGACCGTAGGACATGAGGATCATGCCCTTGTCGCTGTAGGCGTAGTCGATGAGCTTGAGCGCGGCGTTGAGCTTGTCCTGATTGCCTTCGACGCCCGCCTTGGAGATGCCCCAGCCGTCCGTCTTGACGCTGCGCCAGGACTCGGTGAAGCGCATGTAGCTGCCGCCGGCGGTGCCGTCCTGCCAGCAGGCGACGGGAACCATGACCGCCATGTACTTCTCGCCCTGGTCCGCCTGCAGCTTGGTGGCGTTGAGGATGGTCTGGGTCTGGTTGTAGTCGTAGTGCATGAAGCCCATGTCGTTTTCGAGCATGGTCGCGCTGGACTCCTTGGACATATCCAGGAAGGACTTGGAGAGCAGGCCCTCGTTCGCCATCGCGTTCATGCGCTCGAGCGCCTTGTAGGTGTCCGGCTCCTGGCGGGCGTCGCGGAGCTTGCCGTCGGTGCCGAGGTACAGGTAGTCCTGACGGGACTCGAGGCCGCGCACGCCGAAGAGGTGACCGGCGAAGCGGTACATGTCGACACGGCGCTGGTTGTTGTCGTCCTCGCGGGAGAACAGGCCCTGCACGGAGTCGGTGCCGTTGAGCGTCTGCGGGTTCGCAACGACGCAGCGCAGCAGCGCGACGAGCTCGTCGGCGTCCCACGCGGCGTTCTGGCCGACGAAGAGGTTGGAGCGCTCGGTGCCGTAGTAGCCGCCGTACGCCTGGTCGATGTAGGCGCGCAGCATGTTGACCGCGTCCACGCCGCTCATGGAGCCCGCGGCGTTCATCTTCTCGATGATGTTGCCGGCGGCGTCGTAATCCTTGGTCACGCTCTCGACGCCGCTGCCGTCCAGCTTCACGGTGTCAATGCTGATCTTTCCGGAGGTGGGCATGTAGGGCTGATAGACGGGCGCCGCGGTCTTGTTGCTGGCGGAGGCGGCAAACTCGCCCTCGCCGTCGAGAAGCTTCTGCACCCAGTCCACGCGCATGAGCGGCATACGCTCGATGTCGTTCACACCGTCGAAGTAGGGGGAGAAGTAGATCGCGCCGTTGGAGGTGTTGCCGGTGATGGAGAGGCGGACGATCGGGTTGGCCTCGAGATACGCGCTGAAGTTGGGCATCCTGTCGAGATACTCGCCGATGTTGACAATGCTGCCCGCCTCGCCGTACTCGGTGAGCTTGCTGGCGGTGCCGCTGACGAGATCGACCTCGCCCAGGCGCTCCTTCCAGTAGTCGAACTCCTTGGAGGCGCTGTTGCCCTGATACTTGTCCTCGATGACGATGTTCAGGACGTTCTGCACCTCGACCCAGGTCGGCTTGAGGTCGCCGGCGCGATAGGTGTTGCCGTCGGCGAGGGTGATGCCGTCGCCCGCGACCTCGGCGTCAAAGCTGAGGCCGGTCTTGGTGGAGTTGTAGCCGGTCGCCATGCGGAGCACGGTGCCGTCCGCATAGGTCAGCTCGGGCTGGGTCTCCTGCGCCGGCTGCGCGGAGGGGGTGTTGTCCGCCGGAGCGGCGGGCTGGGTCTGGGGCTGCTGGGGCTGCTCGTACTGGTTGACGTCGATCTTGCCGCCGCAGCCCGCAAGAAGGGCGACGGTCATGGCTGCGCAAAGCAGCAGGGAAATCAAAGACTTGCCTTTTTTCATAATATCCTCCTACATTTTTTATCGTTTCCGGGTGTCCGGTAAACTACGGTTTATTCCTTCACGCCGCCGACGTTGACGCCCTTGGCGAAGTACTTCTGGATGAAGGGGTAGATGATCAGGATCGGGATGATCGAGCAGACGATCAGCGCATAGATGATGGAGTCGGAGGCGTAGACTTCGTTCCAGCCCGCCATCGCCTCCGGATCGGTGAACTCCTCGAGCTTGAGGCGGATGAAGACCTGCAGCGGGTGCTCGTTGGAGTTGGAGATCATCTGGCGCGCCCAGAAGTAGCCGTTCCAGCGGGAGATGCCGAAGAACAGCGCCACCGTCGCGATGGTGGACTTGCTCATCGGGATGTAGACCTTGCTGAGCACCTGAAACTCGCTCGCACCGTCCACGATCGCCGCCTCCTCGATCTCGCTCGGCACGCCCTCGAAGGCGTTTCGCAGCAGGATGATGTTCATCGCCGCCATGCCCATCGCGATGACGACGAGCCACTTGTCGTCCATGATGCCCGCCGCGTTGAACACCTTCTTGGTGTCGAGGTAGTTGAGGTACTGCGGCACAATGCCGGCGGCGAACCACATGGTGAACACGAGGAAGAAGTTGAAGAACTTGCGGAACAGCAGCCGCCGCTTCGAGAGCGCGTAGGCGCCGAGGATCGAGTAAAACAGCGCCCAGACCGTGCCGTAGAAGGTCAGAAACAGGGTGTTGGAGTAGGCGTTCCAGAACATGTTGTCGCTGAACATCTTGCGAAACGCGTCGAACTGCACGTCCTTGGGGAACACGACGATCTGGTTGTAATCCACCGCGGCGCGCCCGCTGATCGAGGCGGAGATCGCGTAAACGAAGGGGTACAGGCAGCACAGCGCGAACACGGTGAGCAGCGTGTAGCTGATGATCTTGAAGATCAGCTCGGAGATCTCGAGTTTTCTTTTCATGCCGCGCCTCCTCAGTAGAGCGACACGTCGGACGCCTTGCGCGCGATCGTGTTCGCGCCGATGACCAGCAGCATCCCGATGACGTTGTTCATCATCTCCGCCGCCGAGGCGATGCCCTTCGCCGCGCCCGCGAGGCCGTAGCGCTGGGCGAAGGTGGACACGACGTCCGCGGTGACGTAGGTGTTGGTGTTGTAGAGCAGCAGCACCTTCTCATAGCCGATGTTCAGCAGCGAGCCGATGCGCGTGATGAGCATGATGACGATGGTGGAGAGGATGCTCGGCAGCACGACGTAGCGCATCTGCGCCATCTTGCCCGCCCCGTCGATCTGCGCCGCCTCGTAGCTCGTGGGCGAGATGGCGATGATCGCGGCGAAGAAGACGATGGAGTCGTAGCCCGCGCCCTCCCAGATGCCGCTGATGATGTAAATCGGACGGAAGAAGGCGGGGTTGTTGAGAAGTCCCGCGTTGGCCGCCTCCCGCGACACCCAGCCCAGCGAGGCGAGCGCCTGTGAGACGATGCCCATGCCGGTGGTCAGCGAGCCCTGCTTGACCAGCATCATCACCAGCGAGGTCATCACGACCGTGGACATGAACTTCGGCAGGTAGGTGAGCACCTGATAGACGCTGCGCGCGATGTTCGACTTGATCTCGTTGAAGAACAGCGCCAGAATGATCGGCATCGGAAAGCCGAAGCACAGCCCGTAGAAGCTCAGGATGAAGGTGTTGCGCAGCGCGCGCCAGAATTCGAGCGACAGGTTGTCGCCGCCGAGGAGCAGGCGCTTGAAATACGAGAAGCCGGAGAACAACTGCTGCGACACCGGCAGCACCTCGTCCGACACCTTGAAGCAGCCCAGCAGCTCGTACATCGGGAAGTAGCGCCAGAACAGAAACACCAGCAGCATCGGGACCAGCATGACGTACAGCCGCCAGTCGCGCAGGATCGTGCGTCCGACGTGCAGCCAGTAGTGCTTCTCCACATCGTCGCGCACCGCCTGCTCCGGGTTCTCGCGGTAGGTGCCCGACGCCTCGTCGTAGATGAGAAAATCGGCAGCCTTTGCCTTCATCTCATTTCCTCCCTTTCCCCTCCCCAGGCGTCCGTTTCATGCAGGCGCAGGAGATAGTGCTTTTGGTCTTCAAAGATCCCGTCCAGCCGCCGCGCGATCCAGACGATCAGCGCGGTAAACAGCGCGGAGAGCAGATCCGTCGTGAAAAAGCCGAGGCAGCCGCGCGCGTCGTGCCCCATCGCCAGCGCCGCCGCCGCGCGCCCGAGCTGCATCAGAAACAGCGTGCACAGCGCGAACAGAACGCTCAGAAAGGAGTCGTTCCGGATGCGCTCGCCGCCGAGCCGCCGCAGAAGGAGCAGCGAGCCGAGCGAGAAGAGGTTCCCGAGGCAGTAGATCAGGTATTGCCCCGGCTCCGCGCGCGCCGCCAGACAGTACGCCGCGCCGCCCAGCACCGCGTGGACCGCCGCCGCCGCGCCCCAGCGCATCAGCACGATCGCGGTCACCGCCGCCGTGACGGACACGGTGTAGAGCTGATCCGGGAACCAGCGCGTCGCCGCCGTGACGATCAGCGTTTCCGAGATCGCGAGCATCAGCGCGAACGCGGACAGGTCCATCGCGCGATACCGCTCAAACGACATTTGACGCTCCATACAGCTCCCCCGAACCGACCCTGATCGGACTTTTTTCAGCTTACAGCGTCATTATAGCGGAACGCACCGCGCGCCGTACATACCAAAAACGATTTCCTTCATGCACAAAAAAGACTTGTTTGGCGGAGGTACTTTCCAGCACATTGTCAATGTGCTATAATTGCCTCATTCAAATTTGTGCAACTTGGAAAGCGAGGGGTTTTTCATGTCCGAATACTGCCTCCGTCCCGGAGACGATCTGCAGGCGGCGCTGGACGCCGCGCCCGCCGGCTCGACCGTGCGTCTTGCCGCGGGAACCTACCGGCAAAAGGTGCTGCTCGCGACGCCGGGGCTCACGCTGCTCGGCGCGGGCGCAGACGAGACGGTGCTGATCTGGGACGACTACGCCCAAAAAATCCATCCCGACGGCCGGGAGTACAACACCTTCCGCACCTGGACGCTCGCCGTCTGCGCCGACAACGTCACGATGCGCGGCCTCTCCGTCGTCAACGACGCGCTTCATCCGGAGACGAAGGGGCAGGAGGTCGCGCTGAGCGTGTACGGCGACCGCTTCCGAATGGAGGACTGCGTGCTGCGCTCCACGCAGGACACGCTTTTTCTCGGTCCCCTGCCGCGCGACCTCATCGAGCGCTATGTCGACCTGCTGCCGCCGCCGCTGCGCGCGAACCGTCTGCTTTCCCAACACTTCGTCAACTGCCGCGTCGAGGGCACGGTGGACTTTATCTTCGGCTGCGGCGCGGCGGTGTTCGATCACTGCGAGCTGCGCTCCCTCGCCGACGCGCGAAACATCGGCTACCTCGCCGCGCCCGCCCACGCAAGAGAGCAGACGGAGGGCTTTGTCTTCCGCAACTGTGCCCTCACCTGCGAGCCGGGCGTCGCGCCGGGCAGCATTTACCTCGCCCGCCCCTGGCGGGACTATGGGCTCGTTCGCTTCGAGGGCTGTGCCTGCGGCGCGCACATCGCCGCGGAGGGCTTTGATCCGTGGAACGACTCCGGGCGCGACAAAACCGCGCGCTTTTACGAGTCCCCCGCCGTCCCCGGCAGAGTCGCGTGGTGCAGCCGCGACTGAGCGAAGGGGACCGCAGCGGCTTTTTGCTTCCGAAGGGCTCCAAAACGGAGGGGAAGCGTAATACAGCGCAGGTAGCAAAGTGCAAAAAGCAGGACCCGAGGGAAGTGAATTTGCTCCCTTCGGGTCCGTTTTTGTGTTCGGTCCATCGCCGGCTCTGCCGTCAAACGAGCGCGTAGACGCTTTCGATCCGCTCTCTCGCCGCGACGGCGTTTTCGTTGCTTGTGTTTTCCAGCGTCGCCTGGATATACGGTTTTCTCGCCTTGAGAAAGCGGCAGATCTCCGTATAGTCCATCTCCCCCGTTCCGGCGGCGACGCTGACGAGCTTGCCGTCGCGCCGGACGAAGTCCTTGAGGTGCACCATCGCGATGTGGTCGCAGAGCGTTTCCGCCGCCTCTCCGATCACGCGCTCCCGGTCGTCCGCGTTCTCCGTGCACAGAAGATTCACCGGATCGAGGATGATGCGCAGGTTTCGGCTGCCGATGCTTCGCAGCGCCTCCCGCGCGCGTTCGGCGCTGTAGACGATGTGGTTCCACACCGGCTCGATCGCCAGCGTGACGCCGCAGCGCTCCGCGCGCTCGACCACCGGCTCCAGATTGCGCAGGAAGGTATAAAGCGCCGCATCGGTGTGCGTCCCGGCGTCATATTTGTACGCGGCGTTCGGCGCGCCGGTCTCGGTGCCGACCATCCCCGCGCCGCACAGCGCCGCCATGCGCAGATGCGCGAAGTAGCGGCTCTGGAACTCCCGCAGCTTTGCCTCATCCGGGTGCGCCAGGTTGAGATAGCAGCCCAGCACCGCGACGTCCAACTCCTGCCGCCGGAACACGCGGCGCACATGGGCGGCAAGCCCCTCCGTCAGCGCCGCGTCGTCGAACGTGACGCCCGAAATACACTTGGAAAGCGCCAGATGCACGCAGGAAAAGCCCTCCTCCCGCGCCTTCGCCGCGCGCGCCTCCAAGGTCTGCTCCGCCTCTCCCAGCCCCGCGTTGACGTCGTGGAGCCGAATCCCGATCTGCAGCATATCGCCGTCCTCCCCCGATCTGTTTTGACTGTAACGGATTATAGCAGAAAGCACGCCGCCGCGGCAAGAGGCAAATCGCGTTGCAAATCGCGGCGCGGCGTGCTAAGCTGTTTGCAATAAGGAAAAAAAGAAGAAAGAAGAAGGTGAAGCCATGACGCCGTCCGATCCCGTTCGCCGTATCCGGCTGGACACCGCCTGCGGCGCGCTCGAGGGGCTGGAAACGGAGCGCTGCCGCGTCTTTCTCGGCGTCCCCTACGCCCATGCGCGGCGCTTTGCCTATGCCGAGCCCGTCGAACGCTGGGACGGCGTGCTCGACGCGACGCGCTTCGGCCCCGCCTGCCCGCAGAACCGCGCGGTGCACGAGCATTTGGAGAACCCGACCCGCCGCTTCTACAAGCGGGAGTTTCGCGAGGGTCTGGAGGCGGTCTATGACGAGGACTGCCTCAACCTGAACCTCTACGCGCCGAAGGAGGCGCGCCGCTGTCCCGTCGTGCTGTTCATCCACGGCGGCGGCTTCGACTCCGGCATGAACTGCGAGGGGCCGTTTGACGGCTCGGCGCTCGCCGCGCGCGGGATCGTGACGGTGTTCGTCAACTACCGCGTGGGCGTGCTGGGCTGGCTGACGCACCGCGAGCTGCGCGCCGCGTACGGGCGCGACGGGAACTTCGGGCTCGACGACATGCTCACGGCGATCCGCTGGGTCCGCGCGCACATCGCGGACTTCGGCGGCGACGCGGACAACCTGACCCTGCTCGGGCAGAGCGCGGGCGCGATCTCGATCCAGCTGCTCTGTCTTTCGCAAGCAAACGCCGGGCTGTTCCGGCGCGCGGCGATGCTCTCCGGGGCGGGGCTCTTTCCGAAATTTGCCCGCCCAAAGCGCGCGGAGGACACGCACGCGTACTGGGAGCAGTTCATCACGGCGGCGGGCTGCCGAAGCCTCGACGAGCTGCGCGCCGTACCCGTCCGCCGCCTGTTCGACGCGGTGGAGGCGATGCGCACGCTGCGCCGGGACGCCGTCTGCCACACAATGCCGGTCGTGGACGGACTTTTGCTCCCCGCGCCGGCGGATGAGCTGATCCGCTCGCCGCTCCCGGCGGACTATCTGATCGGCTTTACCTCCAACGATATGTACGCGCCGCTGCTCGCACACATCGGCAGCCGCTTCGGAAAGGCAAACGGCGCCTATATATATCACTTTGATCTGGACGCGCCCGGCGACGAAAACGGCGCGTTCCACTCAAGCGACCTGCGCTATGTGTTCGAGACGCTCTCCGGCAGCTGGCGGCCGTACGGCGCGCGGGATCACGAGGCGTCGGCGCAGCTCGCGGGGTATCTCGCCAACTTCGCGCGCCGCGGCGACCCGAACGGGCCGGGGCTTCCGCCCTGGCGGAGGACGCGGCGCGGGCTCGGAACCGACGTGCTGCACATCGCGCCGGACGGCACGGCGATGGGCCGCACGGACTATGGAAAGCTGACGCGCAACGCGCTGTGCAAGGGGGAGCCGAAGGCATGAAGTTCAACCATCTGTTTCAACTGAAAACCGCCGCCCCCTCCCTGCGGGAGTACGAGGCGGACGGCGTCACGATGCGCGTGGACTTTTTCCGGAATATGCTCCGCGTCGCCCTGCTGCGCGGCGGCGAACCGACGCTTCCGACGTGGAGCGTGTGCCCCGGGGCGGCGGGCTGTCCGCTCGAGGGGCGGGACAAGCTCTCGACGGAGGGGCTGGAGACGGTCTGCCCGGCCGTGGAGGAGGACGAAGGCGAGCTGCGCTTCACGCTCTCGGGCGTGCGCTTTCGCGTCGAGCTGCGCAACTTCCGCATCACCGCCGAAAATGAGAAGGGCGTCCTCTATCAGGACCGCGACGGCCTCGCCTACAACTTCGACGGCGAGCTCGGCGACGGCTCGGTCCACTTCACGCGGCGCGAGGAGGGCGAGCGCATCTTCGGGCTCGGCGACAAGTGCGGCGCGGTGAACAAGGCGCTGCGCAGCTTCGACCTCGGCGCGGAGGATGCGATGGGCTTCCGCGCCGAGCTCAGCGACCCCCTCTACAAGCAGGTGCCCTTCTACATCTGCGAAAACTCCGCCGGGTCGTACGGACTGTTCTACGACACGTACAGCAACGGGCGGGTCAATCTGGGGCAGGAGCACGACAACTATTTCGAGCCCTTCCGCTCCATCCGCTTCGAGGAGAAGAACCTGGTGTTCTATCTCCTCCTCGGCACGACGGCGGAGATCGTGCGCCGCTTCTCGCGGCTGTGCGGGGAGATCGCGGCGGTGCCGGAGTGGGCGTTCCGCTACTGCGGCAGCACCATGAGCTACACCGACGCGCCGGACGCCGACGCGCGGCTGCGCGGCTTTGTCGGCAGGTGTGAGGCGCACGGCATCCGCGCGGGCGGCTTCTACCTCTCGAGCGGCTACACGCAGATCGGGGACAAGCGCTGCGTCTTCCACTGGAACACCGACAAGATTTCCTCTCCGGAGGGGCTTGCGGCGCACTTCCGCGCGCACGGCATGGCGCTCATCCCCAACGTCAAGCCCGCCTTCCTCACCGGGCACCCGATGTACGGCGAGCTGGCGGAGCGCGGGCTCTTTCTGCACTACCGCGACGGCAGCCCCGCGCTGTTCCCGTTCTGGGGCGGCATGGCGGCGTACCTCGACTTCACGAATCCGGAGGCGTATGCCTTCTGGAAGCGCTGCGTGCGGGAAACGCTTGTGGACAAGGGATATCGCAGCATCTGGAACGACAATAACGAGTACGACGTCTGGGACGCGGACGTCCTCGCCTGCGGCTTTGGGCGCGAGCTGCCCGCGCGGCTGATCCGCCCGCTGTTCTCCTACCTCATGTCCCGCGCGAGCCGGGAGGCGTGTCTGGAGGCGGGCGAGTCGGAGCCGTTTCTTGTCTCGCGCTGCGCGATTGCGGGCACGCCGCGCGTCGCGACGACCTGGACCGGCGACAACCTGACAAGCTTCCGCGACCTGCGCTACAACCACTTTCAGGCGATGACGCTCTCGCTCTCCGGGTTTTACTATTTCGGACAGGACATCGGCGGCTTCTCCGGTCCAAAGCCGGGAAAAGAGCTGTTCCTGCGCTGGCTCCAGTACGGGCTCTTCACGCCGCGCTTCGTCCTGCACTCCTGGAAGCCCGGCGAGGAGCCCACGATGCCCTGGCTCTACCCGGAGCTGGCGGAGCCTGTACGCCGCCTGTTCGACCTGCGCGAGCGGATGGTCCCGTATCTTTTTGAGGGGATGCGGCGCAGCCGCCGCAGCCACGATCCGCTGATCTACCCCGTCTTCCTGCGCGAGCCCGGCTACGACTGCGAGAGCGACTGCTTCTTCTGCGGAGACGCCGTGCTCGCCTGCCCGGTGTTCGACGAGGGGGCGTCGGAGGTATCCGTCACGCTGCCGCGCAGCCCGTCCGGCTGGCGCCTGCGCGGCGAGGGGGAAGCCCTTCCCGGCGGCGGCACGGTCACCGTCCCCTGCCTCCCCGCCGATCTGCCGGTCTGGTTCACGGAGGCGGGAAAGGCCGCCTTCTGATCTATTTGTCCCGCGCGCGGTCGTGCAGGCGGGACTTGTCCAGCTTTTCGCTCACAAAGCGCCACACGTCCCCCGCTTCGTCGGGGGCGAGGAACGCGTGCGCGGGATCGGTATACAGGCAGACGCAGCGCCGCAGCCGGTACGCGGCGTGCAGCCCGTCCCACGCGTAGGCCGCGCTCTGCGCGCCCTTTCGGACGCCCAGCGCGTCCTCGCCGAGCGCGAGCGTATAGACGGTCTCCCGCGGGTCGATCGCGGCGGCGCGCACGGCGACCGAGCGGAAGAAAAAGCCGAGATACACCGCGGGAAGCCCCAGCCCCACCGCCAGCAGCACCCCGCCGAGCAGCCTTGCCCCCTCGACGCCCGTGCGCAGGAACGCCGTCACGGCAAGCGCGCAGAAAAAGAGCGCGAACGCCGCGGGCCGCAGCCAGCGCCTTCGGCGGAGCAGCCCGTCGAACACGGCGAATTCCCGAAACGCCTCCCGCTCCAGACGCACCTCCACCGTTCTCGGTTTCCCATCCATCCGGCGCCCTCCCCCTTGCACATTATATATGTTATACCATAGCCCACCGGCAGCGGTTTGGCAAGCGCGGCGCGACGATTTATCAGACCTGCACAAAAAATTCCCTATAGATTTTACTAGTATACTAGTAGACAGATTGAGTGGAACGTGCTACACTGTGACCATGTCAGAGGCTTCGCAGGAAGCGAATGGAATGGAAAAGAAAAAAATCAGGAGGATTCAAACATGAAAAAAGCAATCTCTCTCGTGCTCGCTCTGGTGATGGTATTCGCGCTCGCGGCCTGCGGCGGCGGAACCGCTCCCGCGACGACCGAGCCCGCAGCCCCCGCGACGACGACTCCCGCGGCCCCCGCCGCCCCCGCGACGACCGAGCCCGCGGCTCCCGCGGCGACCGGCGGCGTTGCGAACGACCCGAAGGTCACCCTCGTCTATGCCGAAGTCAACCCCATCGACAGCTTCATCGGCCAGGTTGCCACCGCCTTCAAGGAGAAGGTTGAGGAGCTCTCCGGCGGCAGCATCACGATCGACATTCAGGCCGGCGGCGTGCTGGGCTCCGAGAACGACGTGCTCGACTCCATCATGTCCGGCTCCAACCAGATCGACATCTCCCGCATCTCGGTGTTCGCGCTCAACTCCTACGGCGTGAAGAAGACCGTGCTGTGCACGCTGCCGTTCACGTTTGAAAGCCGCGAGCACTTCTGGAAGTTCGCCAACAGCGATCTTGCGAAGGAATTCCTCAACGAGCCGCAGGAGATCGGCCTGCCCGTGCGCGGCATCTTCTTCGGCGAGGAGGGCTTCCGTCACTTCTTCACCCGCGACCCCATCAGCGGCATTGAGGACCTCAAGGGCATGAAGCTGCGCGTGTCCAACGACCCGATCATGAACGGCCTGGTCACCGGCCTCGGCGCTTCCCCGACGGTCGTCTCCTTCGGCGAGCTCTACAGCGCGCTGAACTCCGGCGTCTGCGACGGCGCCGAGCAGCCCATCGGCAACTACAAGTCCAACGCCTTCGACGAGGTCGCCCCGAACATAATCCTCGACGGCCACACCCTCGGCGCGATCCAGGTCATCGTGACCGACACCGGCTGGAACAAGCTGACCCCGGCGCAGCAGGACGTCATCATGGAGGCCGCCGCCTATGCCCAGCAGTTCAACCAGCAGCTCATGGAGGGCGCCGAGCAGAAGGTGCTCGACCAGCTCAAGAGCGAGGGCGTCAACATCGTTGAGGTCACCGACAAGACCCCGTGGGCGAACGCCGTCAAGGACGTCGTCTCGCAGTACACCACCGGCGATCTGGGCGATCTTTATCAGAAGATTCAGGCGCTGAAGTAATCCCATCCACAACCGACTTCCTCGGCCAGCCGGAGGGCGCGGGAATGCCCGCGCCCTCCCTTTGTTTCCGAAGACTGCCATTCCGTGTGAAGGAGAACACGCCATGCCGAAATTCTTTACCGCGCTCGACAGGCTCAAGCCTGCGTACGACTTTACCTACAAGCTCTTTCTGCTGATCTGCAAGGTCCTGCTGGTCGCCGATATCCTCATCACCTCCTACGCCGTGCTCGGGCGCTACTGCCAGCAGCTTTCGCGCAACAACGCCTCGTTTGCTTTTCTCTCCGCCATCTCCGACCCCTCCTGGACGGAGGAGATCGTTCTCACCGCCATGAGCTATATGGCGGTGCTCTCCGCGGCGCTCGCCATCCGCCGAGGGGCGCATATCCGCATGACCGCGTTCGACCGGTATCTCTCCAAAAAGCTCCTCATGGTGCTCGACGTGCTGGCGGACATCGCCGTGCTGGCGCTGGGCGTCATTATGATGGTCGTCGGCTGGCAGTATGCCACGACGCTCGGCGCGCGCGGGTTCTACGTTTCGCTTCCGAAGCTCAGCCGCTTCTGGATGTACTTTCCCGTTCCGCTGGCAGGGCTCGCGATGATCGTCTTCGAGCTCGAGTCTCTGTTCAACAACATCAAGAAATTTTATGTCGGTGAGGAGGCGAAGAAATGAGCGCACAATCCCTTGCGATCCTGGTGCTTCTCGGCTCCTTCGCGCTGATGATCCTGCTGCGCTTCCCGATCGCCTACGCCGTGGGGCTCTCCTCCGTCTTCTGTATGCTCGTGCAGGGCAACAGCCTGTTCGACGTCTGCCGCCTGATGGTCAAGGGCATCAGCTCGTTCTCGCTCATGGCGGTGCCGTTTTTCATCACGATGGGCGTGCTGATGGGCACCGGCGGCATCTCCGACAAGCTGATCGCGCTGGCGAATTCGCTCGTCGGCTGGATGCGCGGCGGCCTCGCGATGGTCAACATCGTCGCCAGCTACTTCTTCGGCGGCATCTCCGGCTCCGCCGCGGCGGACACCGCCTCCCTCGGCTCCATTCTCATTCCGATGATGGAGAATCAGGGCTACGACGGCGACTTTTCCACTGCCGTGACGATCACCTCCTCCTGCGAGGGGCTGCTCGTCCCGCCGAGTCACAACATGGTCATCTACGCCATGACCGCGGGCGGCATCTCCGTCGGCGCGCTGTTCCTCGCGGGCTATCTGCCCGGCGCGGTGCTCGCGATCTCGCTGATGATCGGCTCGTACATCATCTCCGTCAAGCGCAGTTACCCCAAGGGCGAGAAATTCCACCTCGGCAACTTCCTCAAGCAGCTCGGCGTGTCGATCTGGGCGCTGCTCGCGATCATCATCGTGGTCGTCGGCGTCGTCGGCGGCGCGTTCACCGCGACCGAGTCCGCCGCCATCGCCGTCATCTACTCGCTGATCGTCTCGGTCTTCGTCTATAAGGGACTGGACTGGAAGGGCGTGTGGAAGGCGCTGGACGACTGCGTCAACACGCTCGCCATCGTGCTCATCCTGATCGCGACCTCCGCCGTGTTCGGCAACTGCCTGACGATCCTGCACGTGCCCGACCTCGCCGCGAAGGCGATCATCAGCCTGACGGACAACCGCATCGTGCTGATCCTTCTCATCAACCTCATTTTGCTGGTGCTCGGCTGCATCATGGACATGGCGCCGATCATTCTGATCGCGACGCCCATTCTGCTGCCCATCGCCACGCAGTACTGCGGGCTCGACCCGGTGCAGTTCGGCATCATCGTCGTTCTGAACTGCGGCATCGGGCTTCTGACGCCGCCGGTCGGCGCGGTGCTGTTCATCGGCTCCGCCGTCGCAAAGCTTCCGATGGAGAAGGTCGTCAAGGCGACGCTTCCGTTCTACATCTGCATGATCATCACGCTGCTGCTGATCTCCTTCTTCCCGGACATCAGCCTGCTGCTCCCGAAGCTCTGGGGCGGCTACATCCCCGCGTGAGCGCCGAAAGGAGCGCGACAACATGAAAATGACATTCCGCTGGTACGGCGCGAACAGCGACAGCGTCACCCTCTCCCAGATCCGCCAGATCCCCGGCATGACCGGGATCATGGGCTTTCTCGACTACAAGGCGGCGGGCGAGGTCTGGAACGAGGACGAGATCAGGGCGTATATCGACGAGGTGCACGCCGCCGGACTTGCCTGCGAGGTCATCGAGTCCGTCAACGTCCACGAGGACATCAAGATGGGCCTCCCCACCCGCGACCAATACATCGAGAACTACCGCGCGACGATCCGCAGCCTCGCCAAATACGGCGTAAAGGTCATCGTCTACAACTTCATGCCGGTGTTCGACTGGCTGCGCACCGATCTGGCGCGCGTGATCCCGGAGGACGGCTCGAACAGCCTCTACTTCGACGAGGCGGAGCTCGGGGACATGGGACCGCTTGACATCGTGCGCAGCACCATCTCGAACAGCAACGGCTTCACGCTCCCCGGCTGGGAGCCGGAGCGGCTCGCCGAGCTGGAAACCACGCTCGAGCGCTACCGCTCCGTCACGCCCGACGGCCTGCGGGAAAACTTCAAATATTTCCTCGACGGGATCATCCCGGTCTGCGAGGAGTGCGGCGTCGTGATGGCGTGCCACCCCGACGATCCCGCGTGGCCGATCTTCGGACTGCCGCGCATCGCGCACTCGCAGGCGGACTTCGATAAGATCGTCGCCCTGCACGACTCGCCGAGCAACACCGTCTGCCTTTGCACCGGCTCGCTCGGCTCCGATCCCGCGAACGACGTTGTGGCGGCGATCCGGCACTTCGGCGCGATGGACCGCATCGGCTGCCTGCACGTGCGCAACATCAAGCACCTCGGGCACCACAGGTTCCGCGAGTCCGCGCACCTCAGCGAGGCGGGTAGCCTCGACCTCTATGAGATCATGCGCGCCGTCCACGACGCCTGCCCCGACGCCTATATCCGCCCCGATCACGGGCGCATGATCTGGGGCGAGGTCGGACGTCCGGGCTACGGGCTCTACGACCGCGCGCTGGGCGCGGCCTATCTGAACGGCCTGTGGGAGGCCATCGACAAATCCGCAAAGCGAGGCGAGTGACCATGCTGCATCTGAACAACGAGGGCCTGCGCGATCGCGCCGCGTGGGAGGCGGCGGGCTACGCCCTTCCCCGCTTCGACCGCGCCGCGATGCTGGAGGAGACCCGCCGCGCGCCGCAGTGGGTCCACTTCGGCGCGGGCAACATCTTCAAGGCGTTTCAGGCGGTCGAGGCGCAAAAGCTGCTGGACGCCGGCGCGCTGCGCTCCGGCATCGTCGCCGTCGAGCGCTCCGAATCGCCGGAAAAGCGCGCGAGCTACGAGGCGCACGACTGCCTGACGGTGCTGGTGACGCTCAAGGCGGACGGCACGGTGGAGAAATCCGTCGTCGGCAGCGTCGCCGAGGTGTGCTGGCTCCTCTCCGGCGAGGCGGGCGCGCACGGACGCCTGCGCGAGGTGTTCACCGCCCCGTCGCTCCGGCTCGCGAGCTTCACCATCACGGAAAAGGGCTACCGCGTCGACGGCGCGGACGGGGACCTCGCCGCCGGTCCGGACGCCGCGCGGGGCTACTGGGGGCGCGTGACCGCGCTGCTCCACGCCCGCTGGCAGGCAAACGCCGCGCCGCTCGCGCTGGTGAGCATGGACAACTGCTCCCACAACGGCGACAAGCTGAAGGAGGCCGTGATGACCTTCGCCCGCGGCTGGGCGGAGCGCGGGCTCGTGCCGGAGGCGTTTGTTTCGTACCTCACGGAAAAGATCAGCTTCCCGTGGACGATGATCGACAAGATCACGCCCGCGCCGGACGCGTCCGTCGCGGAGCTGCTGCGCGCGGACGGGCTGGAGCTCGAAGCCGCCGTCACCGCGCGCGGGACGCATATCGCCCCCTTCGTCAACGCGGAGGAGAGCGAATACCTCGTCGTGGAGGACGACTTCCCCAACGGAAGGCCGCCGCTGGAGCAGACGGGCGTGCTGTTCACCGACCGGGACACCGTCAGCCGCGCCGAACGCATGAAGGTCTGCACCTGCCTCAACCCGCTGCACACCGCGCTCGCCGTGTCTGGCTGCCTTCTGGGCTACACGCGCATCTCCGAGGAGATGAAGGACCCCGAGCTGGTCCGGCTCGTGCGCGGCATCGGCTATGACGAGGGGCTGCCCGTCGTGACCGACCCCGGCGTCCTCGACCCGCGCGAATTTCTGGACACGGCGGTCAATGTCCGCATCCCCAATCCCTTCCTGCCCGACACGCCCCAGCGCATTGCCACCGACACCTCGCAGAAGGTGCCGATCCGCTTCGGCGAGACCATCAAAAGCTACGCCGAACGCCCGGGCCTCGATCCGGCGGGGCTGACGTTCATTCCGCTCGCCATCGCACTCTGGCTGCGCTACCTGCTGGCGGTCGACGACGCGCTCAGGCCGTTTCCGTGCAGCGGCGACCCGATGCTCGACACGCTGCAGGCGCAGCTCTCCGGCGTCCGCCCCGGCGAGCCGGAGACCGCGACCGACGAGCGGCTCGCGCCCATTCTCTCCGACCGGGCGCTCTTCGCGTCGGACCTGGTCGCGCTCGGGCTCGCGCCGAAGATCGGCGGTATGCTGCGCGAGCTGCTCTCCGGCCCTGGCGCGGTGCGCGCGACACTTAAAAAATACACGGCGGAAACGCCGTGACGGGAGGCGACGCCCATGCAGATTCTGGAACGGCTGCCGCGGGAGACCGGCCGGGACTATGCCCTGCGCACGCTCAAGGAAAACATCATCCATCTGCATCTCGAGCCCGGCAGCCAGATCAGCGAAAACGAGCTTGCCGCCGAGATGGGGCTCAGCCGCACGCCGGTGCGCGAGGCGATCATTGAGCTGAGCAAGGTCAAAATCGTCGACGTCCAGCCGCAAAAAAAGAGCACGGTGGCGCTGATCGACTACGCGATGGTGGATGAGGCGCGTTTTCTGCGCAACCTGCTCGAGTGCGCCGTGGTGGAGCTGGACTGCGAGCTTGCGACGCCGCAGGACATTGAGCGTCTGCGGGAGAACGTGCGGCTGCAGAACTTCTATCTGGAAAGCCGCTCCCCCGACGCGCTGATGGCTCTGGACGACGAGCTGCACAGGACGTTTTTCGAGATCGCGCAGAAAACGCAGGTATACGAGCTCATGCAGGGCATCTCCATCCACTTCGACCGGGTGCGCTCGATGGCGCTCTCCTCGGTCAGGGAGGTCAAGATCGTCGAGGATCACGCGGGCATCGTCAACGCGATCCGGGACAAGGACGCCGCCCTCGCCCGCAGCCTGATGGAAAAGCACCTCAACCGCTACAAGGTCGACTCCGCCGCTATCCGGGAGACCTATCCGCAGTACTTCCCCAAATCGTAAAGGAGGCCGAAAGCCCATGCCCATTCCCGAAAAGCACGCGCGCTGGGTCCCGCACGCCGGCACGCTTCCCCAGAGCGGCGGCGAGGGCGTGACGCGCCGCATCCTCGCCTACACGGACGGGCTCATGTGCGTGGAAAACACGTTTGAGACCGGCGCCGCCGGCGCGCTGCACTCCCACCCGCACACGCAGATCACCTACATCGTCTCCGGGCGCTTCTCCTTCACCATCGACGGGGAAACGCGCGTTGTCGAAGCCGGAGACACCCTGCTCAAGGAAAACGGCGTCGTCCACGGCTGCACCTGTCTGGAGGCGGGCGTCCTGCTCGATATCTTCACCCCCATGCGCGAGGACTTTCTTTGAACGCCGTCCCGCGCGGAGCGGCCAAAGGGGCTTTCAAAAAAGTGCAAGCACTTTTTTGAAAAAGCTTCCGCTGCGCTTCCCGCACGCCAAAGGCGCACGGGCGCTTCGCGTAAGGTGTTTTTTCTGACGCGCATGTCGTCAGAAAAAACGATCCGATTCCTTTCGCGCCTGCGGGCGCGAAACCCTGCGGAGCATTCTTTGACAAGCTGAGGGGATGTGAAAAACTCACGTTTTTCACATCCCCGTCTTGTCTATTATCCGTTTTTACCGGTGCGGTTCAACCCCGCGGGACTATTCTCAGAAGAGCCAGATCAGATCGTTGTCATACTGCATGAGCAGCCATTCGACGCTTCGGCCGCCGTCCGGCTCACGCATCCGATAGAGGGAGAGGTAAATATTTCCCTCGTCGCTTTCCAGGCAGATGTCATTCGTGTTGATGGGTTCCCACCGGACGTCCCGCTTCTCGCTGCCGAGCACGAACGTGCCCGTGCCGTCGGTATTCAGATCGAACGAGGCGATCAGCGACGGCGCGCTGTCCTGCCCCATCAGTCCCAGATACTCCGTTTCGCCGGACTGCGGATCGACCGTGATAAAGCCGATCCAGTTGCTCGGCCCGAGCAGGGTATCCTCAAAGGCGATCTGCTCCATCTGCTCCGGATAAAAGCAATAGCTCTCCTCCAGCGTTTCGCCGCGGTCCGGATACGACAGGATGTCGCCCCAGGTGCAGTTTTCAAAAAAGGCGGTGTTCCGGAAATACCAGCCGGTGCTCTCCCCATCGTCGAAGCTGCAGTTGATGAAGTTGAGCCGCGACGCCTTCGTCGGTTCATAGTACCCGCCCGAACCGGAGCCGCTGAAGACGCAGTCGGCAAAGGTGAAATCGCCCATGCCCTCCTCGATGACCAGCGAGCCGTAGGCGCAGTCCCGGATCGTGGAATCGGAAACGGTGAGATCGCCGCTGCCGTCCGTGGCGCAGACGCCGTACACGCCGCAGCCGTAGAGGTCCATGTCACGCAGCTCGACGTCCCGACAGTGCGCGAAATCCAGCACGTTTCCGGAGCAGTCGCCCGCCTCGGTGTGACCCATGGTCAGACCGGACAGCTCGATCCCGGAGCAGTTTTCAAAGTTCAGCACCGCGGCATAGCGCGGCTCGGTCACAAGCTCCGTCTCCGCGGGATCGTCGCCGCCGCCCCTGACGGAAAGGCCGTTCACGTCGCAGATCGTGACCTCCACGCCGTCGAACACGGCGCCGAGCTTCACATACGGGTGCTCCTCGTTCCACGCGTCGCAGTCCCGCACGTTCGGATAGTTCCGCAGAAAGTCCGTGAGATTGTATTTCCCCGCCTCAAGAACGATCTTCGTGTCCGGCGCGATCGCCTCCAGCAGCTCCTCCGCGGAGCCGACATGGAGCGCGTCGTCCGCCGGGGCGGGCGGGACCGTGTTGATGGTCTCATCGGGTTTCGCGGCGGGCGCCGGAGCGGGCGTCTGCGGGCTCGCGGGTGCGGCGGGCTGCTCCGCGGGCTGCTCCGGCGCGGGCTCCGGCGGCTTCTCCGCGGCGCAGCCTGCCAGCGCGCAGATCGCCAGCGCCGCCAAAAGCGCGAGAATTCCGCTGCAAAGCTTTCTCATTTTCTTCATATCGCATCTCCTTTATCCACAGCCGCGGCTGACCGCGCCGTTATGCGCACCGCTCCCGCCTCTTCTCCGAAAAAGCAGGCCGCCGGGCGCTGCGGGATGTGCCGTTCTCCTCTGCCATCCTCAACATTATAGCGTCGTTTGCGCCGATTGGCAATAAGGAATTGACGGTTCCCCGCCGACATCGCCGCCTCGCCTCCGCGCGGCGGCACTGACGCAATATCGTACGATCAGACGATGCGGAGGGCTTGCAGCCGTGCTATAATGTGTTATAATCCATTTGTGTTGTTTTGCATTTGACACGGAGCGAAAAGGAGTGAATGACATGCGATTTCTGGCAGTGCTGCTCTCGCTGTTCTCGCTCATCGGGCTGGGCGGATGCAGAGGGGAAACGGCTCCGGAACCCCCGGCAAGCCCCCCTGTCCAGAAGCCGGAGCAGGAGATCACCTCGGGCGGGGTGACGAATAAAACCGACCCCAACGCGCCGAAGGTGATCGAATCGAAGGACATCTCGGACTACAGCGTAAATTTCCGTCTCAACGGCGAATGGTCGCCGGGACACAAGAATGTGTTCTTCACCTTCGAGGTCAAGCCCGGCGAAAGCGGCGTTCTGACGGCGTCCGAGTCCGTCACGGGCGTCAGCGCTCCGGCGGACCGCGCGCTGCTCGACGCGCTGCAGGCGGTGATCGACGCATATCACCTTGCCGGTCAAAACGGCGTCTATAAGCTCACGGCGGGCATCGACCCCTCGGAGTTCGGGCCGTCCACGCTGACCGTGCACTACGCCTCGGGCGAGACGCTGACCTTCACGGTCAACAACGATCCCTATGAGCCCTGGACGCGGGCGACCTATCTTGTCTTTGCCAAATGGTTTGCCGCGCAGGGGATCGACGCCCTGCTCCCGCCCGAGCTGGGAAAGATGGTGACGGATATCTGGGTCAATATCCGGGACGGCGACAAATCGTATTTCTACGGCTTCGAGGGTGAGCCGAACGATCGGGAGGAGGCCGTTTTCGTCCGCGTCCGAAACGGAGAGACCGAGCGCGTTCCCATTCGCGACACGCAGCGCTTTTACGACAACCTCAGCACGCTGCTCCGGGACTTCGAGCTCGACAAGTACGACGCCGCCTCGCCGCTCTACGGCTACGAGCAGACGGAACGGGACAAGGAGGACCCCTCCTCCGCCGATATCCAGCTCACGATCCGGTACGAGGACGGCCACGAGGTATCGGTCCGGTCGAGCGCCGAGGGCACGATGGAGGACCTTGCGTGGATGATCGACGTTTTGTTCGACTACTTTGACGACCAGTTCCCGAACAGATGACGGCAAGCGCGATCCAGGCAAACACGCGAAGCAGGAAAGGACGGTGCGCCATGCGGATCACGGCGGCGTTGCTCTCGCTGCTGGCGCTGCTCGGCCTTGGCGGCTGCAAAAAGCCCGCCGAGGCAGGCGGGGTGACGGACAAGACCGACCCAAAAGCGCCGAAGGCGATCGAATCCAGGGACATATCGGATTTCTACGCGACCTTCTGTCTCTCCGGCGAGTGGTCGCCGGGGCGGGTGAGCGTGTTCTACACGTTTGCCGTCAAGCCCGACGAAGCCGGCGTGCTGACGGCGTCCGAGGAAACCACGGGCGTTCGCGCGCCGGCGGACCGTGCGCTGCTGGACGCCCTGCAGAAGATCATCGACGAGCGGAAGCTTGTCGGAAAGAACGGCGAATACCGCGTCACCGCGGGGCTGCCGCCGGAGTTCCGGCCCAGCACGCTGACCGTGCGCTACGCCTCGGGCGAGCAGCTGAGCTTCACGCGCAACAACGACCCCCGTGCCGAGTGGTCGAAGGACATGTACCTCGTCTTCGCGAGCTGGTTCGCCTCGCGGGAGCTCGACGCCCTGCTTCCGCCCGAGACGGTCACGGGCACGGTGACGAACGTCGCGCTCAAATACAGGGACGCCGGCACCGGCCGGTCGTATCGTTACGGCATCTGGTCGGAGCCGAACGAGGCGGGGCAGTATGTGCTCTTCCGGTACGCCGGCGGCGAGAAGGCAGAGGTCCCTCTCGCGGACATGCGGGCGTTCTGCGGCGGCGTCAACGAGATCATGGCTCGGTACGACCTGCGCCCCTACGACGTTCACTCGGCGCTCTACGGCTATGAAAAAACGGCGGAGGACGAGAAGGACCCCTTCTCCACCGATTTTGCGCTGACCTTCTGGTTTGAGGACGGCGACCAGCTCTTCATCCACACGAGCGCGCAAAGCGCCGTCGACGATCTGATGCCGCTGGCCCGCGCGCTGACGGAATACTTCGACGCGCAATTCCCGGAGGGCTGACGAACAGGAGAACGGAAAAGAGCCGCAGGGCGTTCATTCACTGTAATGTGAACAGCCCTGCGGCTCTTGCTCTGTTTGGTGCGGTCGCTTACCCTGCCCTCTCTTCTATTCGACCGCGTGGCAGGCGACGAAATGGCCCGGCTTCACCTCGCGCAGCGGCGGGGCGGATTTGCGGCACGCCTCCGTCGCGTGAGGACAGCGCTCCGCGAAGCGGCAGGCGTCCGGCGGGTCGATGGGGCTGGGCACCTCGCCCTTGACGACGATGCGCTTCTTCTCCCGCACCGCGCGGGGATCCGCGACGGGGATGGAGGAGAGCAGCACCTGCGTGTAGGGGTGCAGCGGATTGGCGTAGATCTCCTCCGCCTCCGCGAATTCCACCATCGTGCCGAGGTACATCACGACGATGCGGTCCGAAATGTACTTGACCACGCTCAGGTCGTGCGCGATGAACAGATAGGTCAGCCCCATCTCCTTTTGCAGCTCCCTGAGCATGTTGAGCACCTGCGCCTGAATGGAGACGTCCAGCGCGGAGATCGGCTCGTCGCAGACGACGAATTCCGGCTCCACCGCCAGCGCGCGGGCGATGCCGATGCGCTGCTTCTGCCCGCCGGAGAACTCGTGCGGGAAGCGGGACATATGGTCGCGGTTTAGCCCGACCCGGTGCAGCATCTCCACGACCTTCTCGTCCATGTTCGCGTCCGTGCACAGGCCGTGCAGCTTCATGCCGTAGCCGATGATGTCCTTGACGGTCTGGCGCGGATTGAGCGAGGAGTGCGGATTCTGGAAGATCATCTGCACCTCCTTGTGGAAGCGCTTTTCCTCCTCCGCGTTGAGCGCGAACACATCCCTGCCCTTGAAGAGGACCTGTCCCGCGGTGGGCTTGTAGAGCTTGACCATGCATCGGCCCGTGGTCGATTTGCCGCAGCCGCTCTCCCCTACAAGGCCGAGCGTCTCGCCCTTGTAAATGGTAAAGCTGACGTGGTCGACCGCCTTGAGCCGGTGGCGGCGCCCCACGGGGAAGTACTGGCAGAGGTCCTTTACCTCAAACAGGGGCTCGTCATAGTTTACGCGGCTCATGCCTGCCCCTCCCCCCTTCCGCGCCGAAGGTCCACCTTCGGCGCCTTTTCATGCAGCAGCCAGCAGCAGCACCGATGCTCCGGCGCGAGCTGCGTCTCCTTCGGCGGACGCTCATAGCACACCTTCATCGCGTACTCGCAGCGCGCCGCGAACGGGCAGCCGGGCGGGGGCGCGAACAGGTCGGGCGGCGTGCCGTCGATGGGGACGAGCTTTTCGTCCTTCGCCGTGTCCAGCGTCGCGATGGAGCGCATCAGCCCCGCGGTGTAGGGATGCGCCGTCTCGTAGAATATCTGGTCCACCGTGCCCCGCTCGGCGATCCTGCCGCCGTACATGACAAGCACGCGGTCGCACATCTTGGCGATCACACCCAGATCGTGCGTGATGAGGATGATGGAGGTGCCGATCTTGTCCCGCAGCTCCTTCAGCAGATCGAGGATCTGCGCCTCGATCGTGACGTCCAGCGAGGTCGTCGGCTCGTCCGCGATGATGATGGAGGGCTTGGCGACCATGGCGATGGCGATGACGACGCGCTGCTTCATGCCGCCCGAAAGCTCGTGCGGATACTGCTTGTAGCGGCGCTCCGGCTCGTTGATGCCGACGAGCGTCAATATCTCCAGCGCGCGGCGCTTTGCCTCCGCGCCCGTCACGCCGCGCCCGACGAACACCTCCTCGATCTGCTTGCCGACGGTCATGGTCGGGTTGAGCGAGGTCATGGGGTCCTGGAAGATGAAGCCGATCTCCGCGCCGCGAATTCTGCGCATCTCCCGGTTCGTCTTCGTGACGATCTCCTCGCCTTTATACTTGATGGAGGAGTCCTTTCCGAAAAAGCCGGGCGGCTCCGGGTTGAGCTTCAGGATGCACGAGCAGGTCACGCTTTTGCCGCAGCCGCTCTCGCCCACGATGCCGAGAATTTCGCCCTGGCGCAGGTTGAAGCTCACGTCGCGCACGGACTTGACCACGCCGCCGTAGGTCCGGAAGGAAAACTCCAGATGGCTGATTTCCAAAATGTTTTCCGCTTTGTTTTCCGCCATTCCGTCACCTCATTCCATACCGCGCAGCCGCGGGTCGAACGCGTCGCGCAGCCCGTTGCCGAGCTGGTTGAGCGCCAGCACCGTCGTGCAGATGAAAAATGCCGGGACATAGAGCATGTGCGGCGCGATCTTGAGCATCTTCGTGCCCTCCTTCGCCAGGACGCCCCAGCTTGCCTGCGGCGGCGCGATGCCGAGGCCGATGTAGCTCAAAAACGCCTCCTGAAAGATCGCGCCGGGGATCGCCATGGCGAGATTCGTGATGAGAAGGCCCATGATGTTCGGGATCAGCTCGCGCACGATGATGCTGAATACCGGCTCGCCCATGACGCGCGCCGCGAGGACGAACTCCTGCTCCTTGAGGCGCAGCACCTCGCCGCGCGTAAAGCGGCAGCTGCCCGCCCAGCCCGTGATGACCATGGCGACGATCAGGCTCTTCACGCCGCTGCCCAGCACGATCATCACCAGGATGCAGACGATCAGGGACGGAATGCCGTAGATCACGTCAATGAGGCGCATGATGAGCATGTCGAGCTTCCCGCCGTAGTAGCCGCAGAAGCCGCCGATCACCGTGCCGATGACGCTGTTGATCAGCGCCGCGGTGAGTCCGATGCTCAGCGACACGCGCGCGCCCATCCACACGCGCACCCAGAGGTCGCGCCCCAGCGAGTCGGTGCCGAGCCAGTGCGTCGCGGAGAGCCCCTGCCGCATGGCGTAGGCGTCCTGGTCGTCGAACCCGTAGCGGCTGAGCATCGGCGCGAAGATCGCGAGCAGGGCGTAGAGCGTGAGCAGCAGCAGGCTGAAGTACGCCACCTTGTTCTTGCGAATTCTGCGCCAGACCTCCTGCCAGAAGGTGAGGATCGGGCGGGAGATGGATTCCATCTGCTCCAGATTCTTTCCGACGACCGCGAAATCCTCGTCCGTGAGGGCCCCGACAGCCGCCGCTTTCGTTTCTTCCGTCATGTCAGGCCCTCCTTACTTCGAAATGCGGATGCGCGGGTCGATCAGGCCGTACAGAATATCGACGATCATGTTGCAAAACACCAGGAAAGCGCCGTAGAAGACCGTCATGCCGAGGATCATCGAATAGTCGTTGTTCTGCACGCTCTCCACGTAGTACTTTCCCATGCCGGGGATGGCGAACACGGACTCGATGACGAAGGTGCCCGTGAGCACCGACGCCACGATCGGTCCCAGGATCGTGATGACCGGCATGATGGCGTTGCGGATCTGGTGCTTCCACGTGATGCGGAAGTTCGACACGCCCTTGGCGCGCGCCGTCTTGATGTAGTCCTGCTGCACGACCTCGAGCATGCTGGCGCGCATGATGCGGGACACCGACGCCATCGTGTAGAAGCCGAGGCCGACGGAGGGCAGGATCGTGTAGGTGATATCCTTGTATTGCGCTATGGGGAGCAGGCCCCACTTGTAGCCGAAGAAATGCTGCAGGATCGCTCCCATGATGAAGTCGGGGACGCTGGTGCCGATCACGGCGACGATGACGAAGAACAGGTCGATCCCGTTGCCGCGGTTGAGCGCCGACATCACGCCGAACACAAGTCCGAAGGAAATGGCGAAGCACAGGGCGCGCAGGCCGAGGTCCGCCGAGTAGGGAAAGCTGCTGGCAAGCAGGGCGTTCACCGTCTGTCCGGGGTACTTGGTGGAGTAGCCGAAGTTGCCGTGGAGCAGATTCCCGAGGTAGGTGAAATACTGCTCGATGAGCGGCTTGTCGAAGCCGTAGTAGTGCGCGAGGTTCTCCCGCGCCGTGGCGGAGATCTTCGGGTCGCTGAACGGTCCGCCGGGCATCAGGCGCGCGAGGAAGAACACGACCGTCGCCAGCACGAACACCGTGAGCAGCGAAATCCCGATCCGTTTCAGGATGTATTTTCTCATATGCGGTTTTCTCCCCCAAAAACCGGGGCACAGACGGCGGCATGCGCCGTCTGTGCCCCGACCGGATTGAATGCTTCTGTGGGTTTTTGCCGGGGCGCTCCGAGGAAATCAGCCGACCTTATCCGCGAACATATAGTTGTAGTTGAGGCCGATGAAGTACGACTGCAGATTCTGCACCTTGTCGGAGACCAGGTAGTGGACCTCGCGCAGCTGCAGCGGGACCAGCGCGCCGTCCTCGAGCAGCGTCGACTCCGCGCCGAAGAGGGCGTCCATGCGCGGCTTGCCGCGGGTCGTCTTGGCGGTGTCGAGATAGGTGTCATAGGTGTCGCTGTGGTAGTTGAGGTAGTTGTAGCCGGAGCTGCTGTACCAAAGCTCCAGATAGCTGTACGGGTCGGAATAGTCGGGCGCCCAGCCGGTCATGATGATGTCGAAGTCCGGGTTGTTCGGCACGAGCATCGCGTTTCTGGTGGCATAGGGGACGAGGTTGATGTCGATGTTGATGCCGAGGTTGTTCTTCCACATGTTCGCGACGATCTCCGCTTCCTTCTTCGCCGTGTCGGAGTCGGTCACGACCAGCTTGAGCGTGATGTCGGAGGGGCTGGCAAAGCCGAGCTCCGCCTGCGCCGCGGCGAGATACTGCTGCGCCTTGGCGAGGTCCGCCTTGAGCGGGAACGCCTCGAGCGGATACTCGTCGCCGTAGTCGCGCTCCACGCCGCGCACCTGCGGCAGAACGTAGCGCTGGTTCGCCTGATACAGTCCCTCATGGGAGAGGAGGATGTACTCCTCGCGGTCGATGGCGTAGTTCATCGCGAGGCGGAAGTTCTTGTTGGCGAGGTACTTGTTGTTGTGGTTGAGGGCGGCATAGTCGTCCGCGCCGCTGTAGTAGGACAGCGACTGGTCGAGGTACTGCACCGCGAGCTCGGTGGGCAGATCGACCTGATCCAGCTCGCCCTGCTCGAACAGGGAGACCGCGGTGGACGGGTCGGCAACCGTGATGATCTCAACGCCGTCGAGCTTGATCTTGTCCGCGTCGTAGTAGTTCTCATTCTTCGCCATGACGAGGCGGCCCTCGCCGTACTGCGTGACCTTGAACGGCCCGTTGTAGACGGTCTTGTCCGCGGCGCTGCCGAACTCCGCGCCGTACTTCTCCACGAGGTCCTGGCGCACCGGCTCGAACACGCTCATCGAGAGCATGCCGAGGAAGTAGTCGGCGGGATACTGCACGGTGATCTCCAGCGTGGTGTCGTCGATCGCCTTGACGCCGACCTCGTCGAGCGAGACCTCGCCCTGCGTCGCGGCGGTGCCGTTCTTGACGACGTCCATCAGATAGCTCATCGGGCTCGCGGCCGCCGGGTCGCAGATGCGCTTGATGCCGTACTCGAAGTCGTGGGCGGTGACGGGCTGGCCGTCGCTCCACTTGGCGTCGCTTCTGAGGTGGAAGGTGTAGGTCAGGTTGTCCGCGCTGAGGTCATAGCTCGTCGCGGTGGCGGGCTCCAGCGAGCCCTGCACGTTGCGGTAGAGCGGGTCATAGATGTGATAGCCGATCGTCGCGTCCGGGACGGAGTTGATCTTGCCGGGATCGAGCGTCGCGGCGTCCGCGAGGTTGGAATAGCGGAAGATTTTTTCCGCCGGAGCCGCGGGGGTAGCGGGGGTCGCGGGGGTCGCGGGCGTGTCGCCGCCCGCGGAGGGGGTCGCGGGGGTCTGCGCGGTCGTGCCGGTCTGCGGCGCGGGCTCGTTCTGCCCGGGAACGGTGCATGCCGCCGCGCCGAGTACGATCAGCGCCGCAACGACGAGTGCAAGAAACCTCTTCATCGTCTTCTTCACTGTGGGTCCTCCTTTTTCTGCCTTTCGGCTGTTATGCTGTGCCTCGCACAGAGGGGATGAACTGATATGGGGAAGCCGCCCGGCGCGGCTCCCAAACAAGGCAAAGCCTTGTCAGTCCCGTTTTAAATGTCTCCCGATCCTTTTTTAATTGATTCCGGAAAATAATTCAAAAACATTAAAATGCAGCTTTACGAATGATTATACAGCGGTGCATAATTACTGTCAAGGGGCGCAGGAATAATTTCATATTCAGTATTTTCGGTTGACTATTGAGGCTTTCCGTTTATAATAAGGCGTAGCGTTTGCCCATCTCCCGCAATCCGCGGATCATTCGGAGGTATTGTCATGGATCGTTCGTTCCATCAGGAGAACCGCAAGGCCCTTTACGAAACGCTTCCGGCGGGCAGCCTGCTGCTGCTGTTCAGCGGACGCCCCATCCGGAAGACCGGCGACGAGGACTACCCCTTCTTCGCCGACCGCTCCTTTGTTTACTACACCGGCATCGAGCAGGCGGACAGCATCCTCGCCGCGCTCAAGGACGAGCAGGGCGTCACCGAGACGCTGTTCATGCTGCCGCCGGACGCCCACGCCGAGCGCTGGACGGGCGCGCGGCTCAAGCAGCCCGAGGCGGAGGCGAAGTCCGGCGTCACGCTCTTTCGTCCCAACACCGAGTTCCTGCCCTGGCTGGACAAGCTCGTCTACGACGGGCTGACGACGGTCTATCTGGATTTCGACCGGAAAAAACCGGGCGAAATGCCCATACGCCCCGCCTTTCTGCTGGCGAAGGAGCTGCGCGAGCGGCATCCCTTCCTGCGTCTGGAGAACGTGCACAACCGCATCCGCCGCCAGCGCACCATCAAAAAGCCCTGCGAGATCGAGGCGATGCGCTACGCCCAGGCCATCACCTGCGAGGGCATCCAGGCGATGATGCGCGCCGCGCATGACGGCATCTACGAGTACCAGCTCAAGGCGGAGTTCGACTACGCGCTCGCGCAGCGCAACGTGCTCTCCCCCGGCTTCCCCTCCATCATCTCGGCGGGCACGAACAACTTCTGCATCCACTACTACAGCTATCAGGGGCAGGCGCACGACGGGGACATGGTGCTCAACGACGTGGGCGCGTGCTGGGACAACGAGGTCAACGACGTGTCCCGCGGCTGGCCGCTCAACGGCAAATTCAGCGACCGGCAGAAGCTCCTGTACGAGTGCGTTTACCGCACCTCCAACCACATGTTCGAGACGCTGGGGCCCGGCGTGCCGATGCACATGGTCGACGACACGATCCGCCGCTACAACTACGAGCAGCTCCACGACGCGGGCGTGTGCAGGAGCTACGACGACATCGGCACCTACATGTGGCACCGCGGCGCGCACCACGTCGGCTACGACGTGCACGACGAGGTCGATCTGCAAAACGAGCAGATCCTCACCGCGCCGGGCATGGTGTTCTGCATCGACATCGGCGTCTATCATGAGGAGTGGGGCGTCGGCTTCCGGCTGGAGGACAACTGCCTGATCACCGAAAACGGCTGCGAGTGCCTCTCCGCCGTGACGCCGCGCAGCATCGAGGACATCGAGGCGTTCATGGGCAGGCGGTAATGCCTGCCTATGCGGCGCATATTTATTCGCTCTTTTCTTCCGCTGCCGCGGTGTATTTGCCCCTTGCGGGGAGCGGCTTCTGACACCGCCTTTGCCCCTTGCGCGCGGCGGTTTCTGACACCGCATTTGCCCCTTGTGGGGGAGCGGTTTCTGAC